>BEIR01000285.1 GCA_002898855.1 bacterium HR41 | reverse complement strand
TCGACGCGCGCGGCGACCGCGCGCGAGCGTCGATCGCGTTCGAAACGTTCGAGGTCGAGACCGAGCTTCCGCGCTCGCTCCCAGAGGTGCGGCGGATCGACTCGTCCCTGGTCGCCGAACAAAGAATCAGCGTACTCCCAGAACGCGCCCTGCAGTGCCGCCGCCTCGGCGGCGGTGGCGAGCGCGAACGCGCGCCTGTGTACCGAGCGCACCGGAAAGTGGCGGAACACCACGCGCACGCGGTCGGCGCGCGTCGCGAGCTCGTCGTGGGCGCGCGCGCAGTATGGGCATTCGAAGTCAGCGAAGAAGAACACCAGCGTCGACCCTTCGCCGCGGACGTGGTCGTCGGCGGCGAGGGCAAGCGGGGCGCTCGTCAGGTCACGCTGCAGCTTGACGCTCGAGTTCGTCGAAAACGAGGTTGATACCGGGGATCTCGAGCGGTGTCGGCGACTTGTGCGCCCAGCGCACGACACCGTCGGGATCGATCAACACGAGCGCGCGCTCGCCGTGCCCGCGCTCCTCGATGTAATAGCCATAAGAGCGCGTTACAGCGCCCTTGGGATGAAAGTCAGCGAGTAGACGCGTCGTGATGCCAAGCTTCTCGCGGAACGCCCGGTGGCAGAACGCCGAATCGACGGAGATGCCGAGCACCTCAACACCGCGCTCGCGCAACTCGGGCAGCGCCTCTTCGTAGACGCTCAACTGGTCGGTGCAGACAGGGCTGAAGTCGAGCGGGTAGAAGACGAGCAGCACCCAGCGGCCGCGCAGGTCCGATAGCCGGATTTCGTTGCCCTCGTGGTCGGGAAGGACGAAGTCGGGAGCCGGCTGACCGACCGCGACCGCCATCGCTACCGCCGCAGACCGAGCTCGCCGATGATCTTGCGGTAGCGGTCGACGTCGCGGCTTTCGAGGTAGCGGAGCAGGCGACGGCGCTTGCCCACCAGCATCAACAACCCGCGCCGCGAGTGGTGGTCCTTGCGGTGGGTGCGCAGGTGCTCGGTGAGGTGGTTGATCCGCTCGGTGAGCAGCGCAATCTGGACCTCGGGGGATCCCGTGTCGTGCGGGTTGCGGCCGAACCGCTCGACGATCTCGCGCTTTCGCTCGCTGGTCAGCGTCATCGCCGCGGGAAAGCTACCACGGCGAACGGCGCGGCCAATCGCTCGCACCCAGCGCGCCGGCGCGTTCAACTACCGTGCAGGACCGCGCGATCGAGCTCGGCGAGCTGGGCGGTGGCGCGCGCACACGCCTCGCGCGCCTGTTCGACGTCGATGCACATCTGCGCGACGAGCTCGCTTGCCGAGGCGAAACGCAGCTCGTCGCGGAGGCGTTCGATGAAAGCGAGGCGCAGCCGCTTGCCGTAGAGGTCGCCGGCAAAATCGATCAGGTACGCCTCGACGAGCAGCCCGCGCGCACTCGTAAACGTTGGTCGCTCGCCGATCGACACCGCAGCTGGCTGCCCGTCGGCGAGGGCGGCGTAGATCCCCTTGGCGGGCAAACACAGCCGCGGGTCGGGGACGATGTTGGCGGTCGGAAACCCGAGCTCGCGGCCGCGCCGGTCGCCGTGCGTAACCTCCCCCTCGAAGAGAAAGGGATGCCCCAGCAGCTCAGCTGCTGCTAGCACCTTGCCGCCGGCCACGAGCTCGCGGATGCGGCTCGAGGAGATCGGCTCGCCGCCGGCGCTCGCGAGCGGAACGACGCGCGTCTCGAACCTGTCGTCGCGCGCCAGCAGTTCGGCGTCACCCGCTGCCCCACGACCGAAGCGAAAGTTCTCGCCCACCGACACGAACTCCGCCGTGAGTTGTTCGACGATCACTTCGTCGACGAAGCGCTCGGCGGGCGTGTCGGCGAGGCGCTGGTCGAACCGTGCGACGACGAGCTCCTCCACCCCCAGAGCGGCGAGCAGATCGCGCTTGATCGCTAGCGGCGAGAGCAGTGGCGGTGCGGCGTCGGGACGCAGCACCGCGAGCGGGTGAGGTTCGAAGGTGAGCACGGTGTCGCAACCGGCGATGACTCGGCGGTGGCCGCGGTGCACGCCGTCGAAAGTGCCGATCGCGACCCGTCGACCGGGGCGGGGCCGCACCTCGTCTAACCACAGGAACTTCATCGACCAGCGCCCTTGCGCTCGAGGGTGCGCATGGGGACCGCAGCGCGGCTTTTGCTCGGGGCCGGTGCCTGCCTTCGAATGACCATCTCGCCTCGTTGGCTGGCTGTCGCGTTCAGGAGGACGGCAGCAGCCTTGGGAACACTAAGGCCGGTCGCAGCAGTCCGTCGCGCGACTCGGCGACAGCGACGAGGCGCCCCTGCTCGTCGAGGACGCGCACGATCGCGTCCCGGCTCTCGGTGAGCTGCCCGCGCACTGCGCGCACCGGCAGCGCACGGCCGTTGGCGAGCGCGCGCTCCCCGAGGTCGTCGACCTCGACCGCGGGCAGGAAGGAGAGCGCTTCGCCGAGCGGTACGACCCGTTCCGGATCGGCGTCACGCAGATCGAACGGACCTATACGCGTCCGCACGAGCCGC
>BEIR01000284.1 GCA_002898855.1 bacterium HR41 | reverse complement strand
TAGTAGTCGTCGATCGCCGAGAGCACTACGGCGGGTTTCTGGGCGGTTGCCGCCGAGTCGAGGTAGACGAGCCGCCGACCGTTCTGGCTCGTGGCAAGCAGCGGGAAGTCTTCGCGGGCGGCGAGCGTGTCGGGCGCGGCTGTGGCGGCCGGGCCGGGGTGTCCGCTGGCAAGGCGATCGTCTGTCGTTCGTTCGCTCGGCACGGCGCGGCTGTGCTGGGTCCACGGGAGCGGAGCGGGCGGCAGCGCCCGCGGGCGCGCCTCCCGCTAAATCCGACTTGCGGAGTAGGATACCGCTTCGCCGCACGCGGGAGCCGGCCGCCCCAACCGCCGCAGGCGGCCGCCCGCCGTCAGCCGCCCGCCGACGGCAGCCGGCCGCTTGCTGCTGCTGCTGCTGCTCAGGGCAGGGCGTCGCGGCGCGCGAACGCGAGCGTCCCGACCACCACCGTGCCGAGCGACCACGCGGCGAGGATCACGACGGCGATCCCGCGCGCGTCGGGCAGCGGATCGCCCATCGCCAGCCCGTTCGCCAGCGTTATCGGCAGGCGCTCGGCGAGGTCCGCGACTTCGCGGCGCACACCGAAGCGCAACAGCTCCTCGCCGGCGAACTGGTAGCCGAGCGCCACGAACAGCGCCGCTCCCTGGTTGCGCACGAGCGCGGCGAGACCGAGACCGAACAGCGCCAAAAACGCCCCGGCGGCGGCGCTGCCCCAGAGCACGCGGGCGAACAGCGCTCCCGGCACGTCCCCGAGCGTGACCTGCACGGCGCCTCCCGACAGTGCGGCGGCGGCCGCGCCCATCAGCGCGCCGCCGAGCAGAGCCGGCACCGTTTTCGCCGCCACGACCACGGCCCGCCGCGGCTCAGCTGCCAGCAGCACCGTGAGCGTTCCATGCCGCACCTCGCCCGCGAACACCATCACGCCGAAGGCAGTGGCGAACGGCAGCGCCACCGCCGCCCCGAGCGGGAGCACATCGCGCGACGTGAGCGAGCCGTCGCTCTGTCCGACCATCCCGCCTACCAGCACCGAAAGAGCAGCGAGCAGCACGCCGGCGGCGAGCGTCCAGGTGAGGCTGCGCGTCCGCGCCAGCTTCACGAACTCGCCGGCCGCGGCGCGGCGCAGGCGCAACACCGTCGTCATGCCGAAAGCCTCCTCTGTTCGCGGGTGGTTCGATCGTCGCTGTCGGCGCGCGCGGGAGCCCCGCTGCCGCCGTCGGCGCCCGTGGCGGCCGCCACGTCGCCGTCGCCGCCCGTCAGGCGCAGGAACACCTCCTCGAGCGAGTCGCGCTCCTCGCGCAGTTCGGCAAGCACCGCGCCGATGGCGGCGGCAGCGCTCCCGACCCCGACCGCCGCCACCCCCTCGACGACGAACGCCGGGCCGTCGCTGCCGGCCCCGTCCGGATGCGGCGGCGCGCCGTTGGCGGCTAGCGCCTCGGCCAGGCGAGCGGCGTCGGGCCCGGCGAAGCGCACCCGCTGGCGCGCGCCGACGAGCTCGCGTGTCGGGCCGGCCGCCACCAGACGTCCGCGGTCGACCACCGCCACGCTGTCGGCGGCACGTTCGACCTCGGCCAGCACATGGCTCGACAACAGCACCGCGCACCCCTCCTCGTGCGCCAGCCGCGCCACGGTGTCGCGCAGCCAGCGGATCCCGGCCGGGTCGAGGCCGTTGGCGGGCTCGTCGAGCACGAGCACGCGTGGCCTGCCGAGCAGCGCGGCCGCCAGCGCTACGCGCTGCCGCATGCCGAGCGAGTAGGTGCGCGCCCTGCGCCGCGCGGCATCGGCCATGCCGACGAACTCGAGCACCTCGTCGACGCGCGCACGGTCGGCCCCGGCGAGCGGCGCCAGCGCGCTCAAGTGGTCGCGGGCGCTGCGCCCGGGGTGGAGCGGCGCGTTCTCCATCACCGCCCCCACGACTCGTGCCGGCTGCTCGAAGGCGCGGAGCGGCCGCCCGAACACGAGCGTCGCTCCTGCGCTGGGGCGCACGAGGCCGAGCAGCATCCGTAGCGCGGTCGTCTTGCCGGCCCCGTTCGGGCCGAGCAGACCGCAAATCTCGCCGGGCGCCACGCTCAGGGACAAACCGTCGACCGCAGTGCGCTTGCCGAACCGCTTGGTAACAGAGCGAAACTCGATCGCGGGAGGATCGCTCACCGCTGACAACCTCCTGATGCGCTGACTCGCAACCGCCGCTCGGTCAGCAACGCGGGATTCTCACGTCACCCGATAAAAGCCGAACAGCAGTGGTGCCGAAACTACCACGCCCGGCGGCGGCGCTCAGGGGCGGCGTGCGGCAACGGCCAGCGCCGTTCAGGAGCTGCGTTCTGCCGCGGCCGGCGCCGTTCAGCGGCCGCGTTCAGGGTTCGACGAGACCGCGCTTGATCGCGTAGCGCACAAGCTCGACGCGGTCGCGCATGCCGAGCTTGGCGAGCACGTTGGCGCGGTGCGACTCGACCGTCTTCTCGGACAGCGTCAAAAGCTCGGCGATCTGACGGTTGGTGAAGCCTTCGGCGACAAGCTTCACGACCTCGC
>BEIR01000283.1 GCA_002898855.1 bacterium HR41 | reverse complement strand
GGGCGAACGCGTCGGCCTCGTGGCGGTGCTGCCGCGCGACGGGCAGGGCCCTGTTGCGTTCGCTGCTGACGCTCCTGCCGACGCTACGCGCAGGCTTCTCGACGAGGAGGTGCGTCGGCTTGTCGACGAGCGCTACCGCGCCGTGCACGACCTGCTCGAGCGCGAGCGCGATCGGCTCGAGCGCTTAGCACGTGCGCTGCTCGACCGCGAGACGCTCGAGGCCGACGAAGCGCGTCGGGCAGCTGGACTCGTCGAGGGGGCGAAGACCTCGGCACCCCTCGAAGTTGCGAAGGAGGGACCCTGACGGCGCACCGCGATCTGACAGACCAGCCGGTTGCGCGGGTGCACGCCGCGCAACGCCGCGGGCTTGCGCTCGAAGAGCTCGTCGAGCTTGGGCTCGGCGAGGACGTCGGGCGCGGCGACCTCACCGCCAACTCTGTGGTGCCCGCTGGAGTCCGCTGCGTGGCTCGTATCGAGCAGCGACGCGAGGGCGTGCTGGCAGGGATCGACGCGGCAGCACTGTGTTTCGCGCGCCTCGATCCGCAGGTGAAGTTCGAACGGATGGCTCCGGCCGGCGAGTGGCGTGAGCCGGGACTAGTCGCGCGCGTCGAGGGCGATGCGCGCGCGATCTTGGCCGCTGAGCGCGTTGCCCTGAACCTGCTCGGTCGTTTGTCGGGAATCGCGACGCTCACAGCGCGGTTCGTGCGCGCTGTGGCAGGCACCGGTGTGCGGATCCTCGATACGCGCAAGACCACACCGGGCTGGCGGCGGCTCGAGCGCGAAGCGGTGCGGCTCGGCGGCGGTCACAACCACCGCTTCGCTCTCGACGACGCGATCCTCATCAAAGAGAACCACGTCACATTAGCTGGCGGTGTCGGCGAGGCGGTGCGGCGGGCACGTGCGGCGGCGCCGTCAGACGTGTGGGTCGAAGTCGAGTGCCGAACCTTGGCAGAGGTCGAGGAGGCGCTTGCGGCCGGAGCCGATCGGATCTTGCTCGACAACATGGGGCCCGACGAGCTGCGCGCGGCTGTGCGTCTAGTCGCCGGGCGGGCGCGCCTCGAGGCCAGCGGCGGCGTCACGCTCGCCAACGTGCGCGAGATCGCCGACACGGGTGTCGACGACATCAGCGTCGGGGCGCTGACGCACTCGGCTCCGGCGCTCGACGTGAGTCTGATCGTCGAGCGCGCGCTCTGACGCTGCGCGACTCCCGGCGCGCCGTTGCGGGCGCGGGGTAGCAGAACTTCCACGCCCGCTGGGCCGAATACGTTAGGGTTCCCTAATAGAGTGACGAATCGAGCTGTACCCAGTTCTCCCGCGCGGGCAACCCGCTGCTGCCACTCGTCGCCTCGCTGTCGCGACTGCCCGGCACTTGCCCAGCTCGAGCTGCGCGATTTCATCCGCTCGCTGGTTCCCGACGACGAGGTCGTCCCCGAGCACCTCCGCGGCGTACCGCGCTGCCTGCACCGCTACGAGCCGCTGCTGCGCGCAGCGTTCGAGCGCACGTGCGGCGAACCCCGCGTTCGGGGCGCCGTTGCGGCTGTCGAGCCTGCGCTCTAGGCCGACGCCGCCCCTACTCGTCGCGCAGCTTGTCGCCCTCGCGCGCCAGGAACTCCTCGAGCATCATCGGGAAGTCCCGCACGCGCTCGGCGACCTGCAGCAGGTCGCCCATAACTCGTTCTTCCTCGACCTGCTCGGTGATGAACCAGTGCATGAACACCTCGGAGGCGTGGTCGCGCGTCTCGCGGGCGATCTCGAAGAGCTTCGAGATCTCGACCGTGTTCTGCCGTTCCTGCTCGAGGCCGGTACGGATCGGCTCGACGTGGTCGGCGAAGTCGCAGCGCGGTGCGGGCACCGCGCCGATGCGGACCGGCGCACCGGTGTCGAGCAGGTACTGGATCATCTTGCGCGCGTGGCCGCGCTCCTCTTCGGCCTGCTCGTTGAAGAACTCGGCGAGCCGCGGCAGCGTCTGCGACTCGTACCAAGCGCCGATCGCTGTGTACTGCTGCGCGGCGGCGAACTCGCGCGCGATCTGGTCGTTGAGTGCATCGACGAAACGTTCCGAGGGCATCGCCCCAGAATCTCCCTTCTGTCGACTTCGAACCGCTTAGCTGACCTTACCCGTTTGGGGGGCGGAGCGATGCGGGGGCCTGAAGACGGCGAACGGGTCGGTGACAGCCAGCGAGCGGCTGGAGAACCGCCAGAGCGAAGCCGGGCGACCGCCGCCCGGCCCGGGCGGGCGCATGGCGCCGGTCGGCTCGATCGCGTGGCGGCGCTCGAGCACGCGGCGCAGGTTGGTCTGTGACACGCGGTAACCGAGCGCTGCCGAGTAGTGCTCGGCGAGCTCGGCGATCGTGAACTCGCGTGGGGCGAGAGCAAAGCCGAGGTTGGTGTACGAGAGTTTGGCGCGCAGACGCTCGCGAGCCTCGACGATTATGCGGCCGTGGTCGAAGGCGGTGGGGGGCAAGCGGTCGACGGGGTGCCACCGGGTGTCGGCGGGAAGCGAGGGCTCGACGTCGCTAGGCAC
>BEIR01000282.1 GCA_002898855.1 bacterium HR41 | reverse complement strand
CCGTGACGCGCTCTGGATCGCGTCGGCGATGACCGAGGCCGACGCCGAGGTCGCCGAGCGTCATGGCGGGCGCTCCTTCTCCGTCGAGCTCGACGGCGAGACCTACCGCATCCGTCTCGTCGTTTCGGATCCCGACGCCTACGACCGCTTCTACAACGTCATCGCCAACCCGCTTCTCTGGTTCATCCAGCACTACCTCTGGGACCTGTCGAACGCCCCCGAGATCCGCCGTGCCGAGGTCGAGGCGTACGAGCACGGCTACCGAGTCGTCAACGAGGACTTAGCCAACGCCGTTCTCGAGGAGGCGGAGAGCCTCGGCGAGGCGGTGGTGATGCTGCACGACTACCACCTCTACGTCGCTCCGCGTCTGATCCGCAACCAGCGACCCGACCTCTTTCTCCACCACTTCATTCACATCCCGTGGACGCAGCCCGACGCCTGGCGGGTGTTGCCGGCCGACATCCGCGAGGACATCTACGAGGGGGTGCTCGCCAACGACATCGTCGCCTTCCACACCCGTGCCTACCGCCGCAACTTCCTGCTCTGTTGTCATGAACTGTTCGGTCTCGATGTCGACATGGAGGCGGGAGTGGTGCGGGCACCGGACGGGCGCGAGGTGTGGGTGCGCGCCTACCCGCTTCCGATCTCGGCGAAGACGTTCCAGCGCACAGCGCAACGACCGGCGGTTCACGAGTACGAGCGCGAGATCCTGCGCCGGCGCCGCGAACACCTGATCCTGCGTGTCGATCGCGCCGACCTCTCGAAGAACATCCTGCGCGGCTTCACCGCCTTCGACCTGTTCCTCGAACAGCACCCCGAGTTCCGGGAACAGGTGACGTTCATCGCCCACCTGATCCCCTCGCGGCAGGACGTTCCCGAGTACCGCGAGTACCTCGAACGGATCGAGGCGCTCGTGGCGGTGGTCAACCACCGCCACGGCACGACCGACTGGATGCCGATCGAGCTGCGCCTGCGCGAGAACCTGGAAGAGGCGATCGCCGCGTATAAGCACTACGACCTGTTGATCGTCAACGCGATCTGGGACGGCATGAACCTGATCGCGAAGGAGGGTCCGCTGGTCAACGAGCGGCACGGAGTGTCGCTGTTGTCCGAGAACACCGGGGCCCATGAGGAGCTGGCGGAGTTCGCGCTGTCGGTCAACCCGTTCGACGTCCAGGAGCAGGCGGACGCGATCTACCGGGCGCTGACGATGTCCGCCGAGGAGCGCTCGTGGCGCGCCGAAGGGCTCAAGCGGATCATCTCGGCACGCGATCCCGGCGACTGGGTCGACGACCAGCTCGCCGACATCGAGGCGAAACGCAGCGGACGCGCGCCCTCGGCGACTTCGGCCCGCTGAGTGGCCGACCCGACCCGGCGCGGCGCCCGCTCTAGCGCACCGGTCGCGTTTCGAGGTCGCTTTTTGGCATGTCGGACCTGTTCCTGTGGCGCTTCGCTCGCGTGCACACGCCGCTCGTGACGCGCACCCGCAACTCGACACGCGTGCACGTCGCTCGGTAGGCGCGCACGACACTCAGCGCGCCGATTCGATCCCGAACTCGGCCTGAACGGCGGCGCGCGGATCGGTGGGCGCGGCCGTGGCAGCGCCGCGGCGCCGGTCTGTCGTGCTCGGCCTGCGCGCCGGCGATCGCCCTAGCTCGAGACCAACGCCTGTGCGCAGCGGCGTGCGGGGCCCACGAGCGTTATGGAGGCAGCGGTAGGTAGCGCGGCGCTCGTTCTCCCCGAATCCCGGGCCGGCTTGCGGCCGGGGCGCCCGACGCGACGGCGACTGCTGCCCACGCTGCGAGCGCGCCTGGCGCGAGCGATCGCTGGCGCGAGCGATCGCCTGGCGGTCGTGGGAGCGCTGCCGCTCGTCTCCCGCCCCCGCCGCGGCCGCCGTGCGCGGTGCACGGCTCGCGTGCTGCGCGCTGGCGACGCCCGCCGCAGTCGCCGCTTCCCGCTGCTTGCGTCCACAGCCCACCGTGCTTAGGCCCGCGAGCGCCCACGCAAGCAGGGCGAACCCGCACAGAGCACAGCCGAGGCGGGCGACGTTGTTCCAGCGCACCCTGCGTTTCGCGCGCGTTCGCACGCACACATAAGGAGTCGCGCGCGCGTTCCATGCCCCATGAGCTGCGGGACGCTAGGGTGGGGACCTATTGCCTGTGGCAGCGACACGTGCGCAGGGAGTGGCAGGCGTGAGCCGCAGGGTCGTTCGCGGGGCGCGGCGTCCGTTGTCGCGATTCCCCTGCTAAGGTGCGGGCGCGCCGATGGCCAACGAGTACGAACTTTTGCTGCTGATCGACGTCGAGCTTGACGAGGACGATCGTTACGCGATCGTAGATCGCGTGCGCTCGCTCGTCGAGGCTCACGGTGAGGTCACCGGCGAGCACGACTGGGGTGTGCGCAAGCTCGCCTACGAGATTCGCCACCGTCCCCAGGCCCACTACTACCTCTTGCAGTTCGACGCCGACGCCGCAGCGGTTCGCGCACTGCCGCGCGAGCTTCGGATAATCGAGGGTCTACTCCGCCACCGGCTC
>BEIR01000281.1 GCA_002898855.1 bacterium HR41 | reverse complement strand
CCCGGCGCGCGAAGTTGCGGACCCGGTCGGTGACATCGTCGACAAGCTGCGCAGCCTCGGCGATCTCGTGGATCAGATAGTCGTCGTGGACGCTGCCTCGCGCGACGGCACCGCCGCCGTTGCGGCGGCGCACGGCGCCGAAGTGCACCAGGAGTCGGAGCTCATGCCCGAATTCGGGCAGGCGCTCGGGAAGGGCGACGCGATGTGGCGGGCGCTCGCTGTCGTCGAGGGCGACCTTGTCGTCTACCTCGACGCCGACACGCGTCGCTTCCCACGCCACTTCGCGATCGGCATGCTCGGACCGCTGCTCGCCTACGACGACGTCGCGTTCGTGAAAGGGTTCTTCCGCCGGCCCTTCACCACCGACGAAGGCGAAGAGCGGCCGCTCGACGGTGGTCGCGTCACCGAGCTCTGTGCGCGGCCGTTGCTGTCCGCCTTCTACCCCGAGCTCGCGGGGTTCGTGCAGCCGCTCGCGGGCGAGGTGGCCGCGCGGCGGGCGCTGCTCGAACGCATTCCGTTTGCGACCGGTTACGCGATCGAGACCTCGATGCTGCTGCATGTGCGCGATCTCGTCGGCGTCGATGCCATGGTGCAGGTCGACCTCGAAGAGCGGCGCAACCGCCACCAGCCGCTGCCCGATCTGGCGCCGATGGCCTACGCCGTGCTGCGCGTGATCCTCGAGCGTTTGCGCCGGGAAGGCCGGCTGCTCGACGATCACGCGCCGCCGCTCCAGACGGCCGACGGGCGGCTCGTCCAAGTCGAGGTCGTCGAGCGACCACCGTTTATCTCTCTGGGCGCGCAACGGCCGTGAAGAGCGCCCGACAGTCGCGAGCGCGGGCGGCGATCGCCTGCCTCTACACCGACCTCGACGGCACGCTGCTGGGTGCTGGCGCGTCGCTGTTTCGCACCGCCAAGGGCGGCTTCACGTTGCTCGCGGCGCGGGCGCTCGAGCTCTGCTACCGCGCCGACATCGAGGTGGTGTTGATGTCGGGCCGCAAGCGCGTGCAGGTCGCCGAGGACGCGCGGCTGATCGGCCAGAGCGCATTCATCTACGAGCTTGGCGGCGGCCTGGCGGTCGACGGCCAGGATTTCCTGCTCGTAGGCGAAGAGTGGTTGCCGCGCAGCGCCGACGAGACTGTCTTCGATCGCGTCGCGGCGAGCGGAGCACCCGAGATCCTGCTCGATCGTTTCGCCGGGCGGCTCGAGCCGCACGCGCCGTGGCATCGCGAGCGGCGGATCACGCACCTTTTCCGCGGCTTGGTCGACCCGAGCGCCGCCGAAGCGGCGCTGGCCGAGGCCGGCGTCGACGGTCTGCGCTTGGTCGACAACGGCGTTCTGCCGCCCGGTGAGTGCCGCCTGTCGCTCGAGGCGCCCGCACACGCGTACCATCTGCTGCCGAAACCGGCGTCGAAGGCGACGGCGGTCGCACGGCACATGGCGATCCGCGGCCTCGCCCGCGAGCAGTGCATCGCCGTCGGGGATTCCCGCGAGGACCTGGCCGTCGCTCCGCTCGTCGGCCGCTTCTTTTTGGTCCGTAACGCGCTCGACGAGGACCCGTCGCTGCGCGAGGAGCTCGACCGCTACGGCAACGTCGAGGTGACCGCGGGGGCGGCGGGCGAAGGCGTCTACGAAGCGGTCGTGCGCACCCTGTCGGAGCGCGCTGCTCCGCGCGTCGCTTAACGGCTAGAGCGCGAGGTAGCGGGGTTCGCAGCGCTCGGCGGGCCGCTGTAGGCTGCGACAGCGCAAGTAACGATCGCTACATTCCTGAGTAGTCAGGAACGAGGGCGGTAGGCGGGCGGCGGCGCGCCGCCCGACGCCAGCGGCGGACGCTCCGCCCACCGGCCGCTCCAGCCAACGACGAGGAGGAGCAACGATGGGCACGACAAAGGCTCATCACTTTCGCAAGCTGGTAGCGGGTGTGTGCATGGTCGTCGCGCCGGTGCTGGTGATCGTCGGGATGATCGTTCATCCCGGGCTCGAGGACACCGTGCGCGGCCAACTCGCGACCATCGCCGCTGACCGCGATCGCTGGCTCGTCGCCTATTTGCTGATCGGCGCCGGTCTGGTCTTCACCGTACCGGTCGTGCTCGGGCTCATGCACATGCTGCGCGAGCGCGATCCATCGGTGGGCCATCTCGGCGGGGCGCTCGGGCTGGTAGGAGCGATGGCTGCCGCCGGCTACCTGGCCATCGAGGGGTTCGGTGGCTGGGCGGCGGCCGGCGTAGGTGGCGGAGGTACGGTCGCGCTGTTCGAGCGCATGCACGACAGCGCTGCCACCTTCATCCCCATCTACCTGCTCTCCTACGGGCTGGTGGCGGGCATGATCGTGCTCGCCTTCGGCCTCGCCCGGCGGCGTCTCGTGGCGCCGTGGATGGCGGCGTGCGCGGCGATCGGGCCGCTGCTCGTCGGCATCGGTGTACCGGCGGCGAGCGGCGCGCTTTGCCTGATCGGCGCCGCTGTGACGCTGATCGGCGTCGGGGCGATCGGTCAGTTGGTCCTGGCCGAGAGCGACGAGGAGTGGGAGCACACGCCCGAGT
>BEIR01000280.1 GCA_002898855.1 bacterium HR41 | reverse complement strand
GCGCACCGCCCGAACGACGCGAAGAGGGGTCGACGGCGAGGAGCGCCACCGTGCGTCCACGCTTGCGCCACTCGGCGACCAGTGCCGACAGCAGTGTCGACTTGCCCGCGCCGGGAGGGCCGGTGACGCCGACCGCGATGCCCTCGGCGATCGGCGCCTCGCCAGCAGCTGCGCGTCTGCGCGCGAGCTCGGCGAGGAGCGCTGCGGCGGCGGCGCGCCCGCGCGGGGAGCGATCCTCGATGATGTTGAGAGCGGCGGGTGCTGCGGTGGTGTCCTTGCCGGCGAGACGACGTGCCAGCTCGACGGCGGCCGTAGGGGCGCCGTCCGCTCGTGACGAGTGCGGCGGAAGCTCCGACACCTGCTCGCCGTGCCGCGAGCCGCAGGGACGCTCGGCGGGCTGGCTCAAGCCGCGGTGGCGGTGACGCCGAAGTGGTCGGCGACCAGGTCGACGATCTCGCCCATGATGCGCGTCAGCTCGAAGTCCTTCGGCGTGTACACGCGCGCCACGCCTGCCTCGAGCAGGCGTTGAGCGTCGTCGGGCGGGATGATCCCCCCGACGACGACCGGCACGTCGCTGCCTGCCGCGCGCAGCTCGCGCACGACCTGCGGGATCAGCTCGAGGTGCGAGCCGGAGAGGATCGACAGGCCGACCACGTGCACGCCCTCCTGCACCGCTGCCTGGGCGATGCGCGACGGCGTGAGTCGGATACCCTCGTAGACCACCTCCATCCCCACGTCGCGTGCGCGCACGGCGATCTGTTCGGCACCGTTCGAATGGCCGTCGAGGCCGGGTTTGCCGACAAGGATCTTGAGCCGGCGGCCGAGCGCCTGCGACACGCGGTCGACGCGCTCGCGCACCTCAGCGAGCGTGTCGAGGTCGAGCTCGACAGCCGCCGCGTCGGCGACACCGGTCGGAGCGCGGTACTCGCCGAAGACGTCGCGCAGCGCCTGTGCCCACTCGCCGGTCGTCGCACCGACCCGCGCCGCCTCAAGCGACGGCTCCATGATGTTGCGGGCCGGGTCGGCCGCTGCCTCACGGAGCGCCTCGAGAGCCCGTTCCACCGCGTCCTGCTGGCGGCGGCTGCGCCACTCGCGCACGGCCGCCACAGCCTGCTCTTCGACCTCGGGGTCGACACGCAGGATCCCGCCATCCTGGTCCTGCTGGAGAGGCGACGGTTCCGCTTCGGTGAAGCAGTTGAGACCCACGACCTTGAGCTCGCCGGTCTCGATCCTGCGCATCCGCTCGCGGTGCGACTCGACGAGCTTGGCCTTCATGTAGGGCACCGCTTCGACCGCGCCGCCGCGCTCGGCGACGACCGCCATCTCGCGCCGCGCGCCCTCGACGAGCTCCGCGACGAGCGCCTCCATCACCCGCGAACCCTCAAAGATGTCGGGGTACTCGAGGAGGTCGGTTTCGTAGGCGAGGATCTGCTGGATGCGCAGCGACCACTGCTGGTCCCACGGCCGCGGCAGGCCTAGCGCCTCGTTCCAGGCTGGCAGCTGGATCGCTCGCGCGCGCGCGTTGCGCCCGAGCGTCACTGCCAGCGCCTCGAGAACAATGCGAATGATGTTGTTCTCGGGCTGCTGTTCGGTGAGACCGAGCGAGTTGACCTGGACGCCGTAGCGGAAGCGCAGGTACTTCTCGTCGTCGACGCCGTAGCGCTCGCGTCCGATCTCGCGCCACAGCTGCGCCATCGCACGCAACTTGGCGTGCTCTTCGATGAAGCGGATGCCGGCGTTGACGAAGAAGGAGATACGGCCGAAAACGCGCGGGAACACGTCGGGCGAGACGCGCTCGCGCACGCGGTCGAGGACGGCGATGGCGTTCGACAGCGAGTAGGCGATCTCCTGAACGGGTGTCGCCCCTGCCTCCTGGAGGTGGTAGGAGCAGATGTTGATCGGATTCCACTTCGGCACCTGCTCGACGCAGAAAGCGATCGTGTCGGCGGTGAGCCGCATCGACGGCTCCGGTGGGAAGGCGTAGGTGCCGCGCGACAGAAACTCTTTGAGGATGTCGTTCTGCGTCGTGCCCTGCAGCACGCGCCGCTCGATGCCGTTCTCCTCGGCAACGGTGATGTAGAGCGCAAGCAGCCACGCCGCCGTCGCGTTGATCGTCATCGAGGTGTTCATGCGATCGAGCGGGATGCCGTCGAGCAGCGTGTGCATGTCGCCTTTGTGGGCGATCGACACACCGACCTTCCCGACCTCGCCGCGCGCCAGCTCGTGGTCGGGGTCGTAGCCGGTCTGGGTTGGTAGGTCGAAGGCGACCGAAAGACCGGTTTGCCCCTTGGCCAGGTTGCGGCGGTAGAGGGCGTTCGATTCGCGGGCGGTTCCGTAGCCCGCGTAAGTGCGCATCAGCCAGGGCTTGTCGCGCTCGGGTAGGCGGTGGCCGCTTTCGCTCATCGCTTGGATTGTAAGGTCGCGCGTGTGAGCGAGCTTCCGGCGCGGCTTTTGGATGTAGGCTTCCGTGGCACCACCGGGGCGATCGCGAGCTACTGGGTGGACAGTTTCCTGATCGACCCCGGCCCGGCCTCGTGTGAGATCGGAA
>BEIR01000279.1 GCA_002898855.1 bacterium HR41 | reverse complement strand
GAGGTGCTCGACCCCGACAAACTGCCGGCGCTCGCCGCGCGCATCTGGGAGGCCGTCGAACAGGCGAACCTCCAACAGGAGATCGGTGTCGAAGAACGGCCCGACGACGTCGCCGCGCTCGTCGAACACATCGACGGCTACCTCTGCGAGGTCAAAGACATCCAGATCCACGAAGGCTTCCACGTGCTCGGCGAAGCGCCCGCCGGCGAGGCGCTGCGCAAGCTCGTCGCCGCGGTCACCCAGGTGCCGCAAGCCGGCTTGCCCGGGCTGCGAGAGGCGGTTGCCGCTCTGTACGGGCTTGACGAACAGACACTCGTGGAGCGGCCCGGCCGGCGCCTCGCCGCAGGCGAGGCGCCGGCCGCCCTCCTCGAACGCTTCCCCGGCCCCGCCGCGAGCGCCGGCGACCTCATCGACCGCCTCGAAGAAGCCCAGCACGCGCTGCTCGCCGCGCTCGACGAGCGCGACTGGCGGCCCGAACAGGTTGCCGACGCGATCCACGCAGCGCTCGGCGAGCCCCGCGCCCTCCGCGACCTCCACGAGCTCCTCGCCTTCATCTGCCGCGAAGTCGTGCCGCGCCTGCGCGCAACGAGCGACGAGCTCGACAACCTGCTCGCCGCGCTGCGCGGCCGGCACGTCCCCTCCGGGCCGTCGGGCAGCCCCAGCCGCGGCCGCCTCGACGTGCTACCCACAGGCCGCAACTTCTACGGCATCGACCCACGCGCTATCCCCTCCGAGCTCGCTTTCGATGTCGGTAAGCGGCTTGCCGAAGCGCTTCTCGAGCGCCACCGCCGCGACCACGGCGACTGGCCGCGGATGGTCGGCCTCGTCGCCTGGGGTACCTCGGCGATGCGCACCCAAGGCGACGACATCGCCGAAGCGATGTGGCTGATCGGCGTGCGCCCACGCTGGGCCCGCGCCTCGCGACGCGTCACCGGCTTCGAGATCGTGCCGCTCGCAGAGCTCGGCCGCCCGCGGATCGACGTCACGCTGCGTATCTCCGGCTTCTTCCGCGACGCCTTCGGACCGCTCGTCGACCTCGTCGACCGCGCGATCGCCGCCGTCGCCGCGCTCGACGAGCCCGACGAACACAACTTCGTCGCCGCCCACGCCCGTGCCGACGCACGGCGGCTCGCCGCCCAGCTAGGCCAGGAAGAGGCCTGGCTGCGCGCCACGACACGGATCTTCGGGTCGAAGCCGGGCGCCTACGGCGCCGGCCTCGAACAGCTGATCGACGCTCGCGACTGGCGTGACGACGCCGACCTCGCCGAGGTCTATGCCGCCTGGGGCGGCTACGCCTACGGGCGCGGCCGCTACGGCGTCGAGGCGCGCGAGGCGATGCGCGACTGCTACGCGCGCATCGAAGCGGCGGTCAAGAACCTCGACACGCGCGAGCACGACATCCTCGACTCGGCCGACTACTTCCAGTACCACGGCGGGATGGTGGCGATGGTGCGGGCGCTGACCGGCCGTGACCCGGCCGCCTATATCGGCGACGCCGCCGACCCGCGCAGCGCCAAGGCGCGCACGCTCGCCGAGGAGACGCGGCGGATCTTCCGGGCCCGGGTCGCCAACCCGCGCTGGATCGCTGCGATGGTGCGCCACGGCCACCGCGGCGCTGCCGAGCTTGCCGCCACGGTCGACTACCTCTTCGGCTACGACGCCACCGCCCGCGTCGGCGACGACTGGATGTACGAGCGGATCGCCGAGCGCTACCTGCTCGACCCCGACATCGCTAGGTTCATGGAGCGCTCGAACCCGCACGCCGCGCGCGCAATCGCCGAGCGGCTGCTGGAAGCCGCCGCGCGCGGACTGTGGCAGGAGCCAGACCCGGAACTCCTCGAGCGCATCCGCGAGCGTGCGCTCGCGCTAGAGGGCGAGCTCGAGGGAGCGGAGACGTGAGCGGGCCCCGCCCGTCAAGGGACGAGGACGTAGCGCCGTGAGCGAGCGTGGCGACAACCGGGCGAGCGCGGCCACGCCCGACACCAGCAGCACCGCGGCCCCCGCCGCGGGCACGCCCGGCACCGGCACCACCGCCCCCGCCACGCCGCCCCCTGGCGCTACCACCTTCCCCTTCGCAGCGATCGTCGGACAGAGCGACCTCCGCGACGCTCTTTTGGTCTGCGCGGTAGCGCCCGAGATCGGCGGCGTGCTCGTGCGAGGCGAGCGCGGCACCGCCAAGTCGACAGCGGTCAGGGCGTTGCGCGAGATCCTCCCGCCGGTCCGTTGCGCGCGCGGCCAGCGCTTCGCCTACGCCCCCGGCGAGCGCTCGCCCGACGGGCCCGTGCCCGCCGACGCGGCGATCGAACACCGGCCGGCGCCGCTCGCCGAGGTGCCGCTCGGCGCGTCGCTCGACCGTCTCGTCGGGTCGGTCGACCTGCGGCGCGCGCTCGCCGATGGCGAGGTCGTTTTCGAGCCCGGCCTCCTCGCCCGCGCCCACAACGGCATCCTCTATGTCGACGAGGTCAACCTCCTCCCCGACCACCTCGTCGACGTGCTGCTCGACGCCGCAGCCACCGGCGTGGCGCGGGTCGAGCGCGAAGCGGTGTCGATCG
>BEIR01000278.1 GCA_002898855.1 bacterium HR41 | reverse complement strand
GTCGCCCGCCGAGATTCGTGCCTGTGCGGCGCGCCTCTGCGCACTCGGCGTAGTGGTCTCGACCGGTCTCGGTCGGTTCGAGGTTGTCGACCAAGCGCCGCTCATGACGGCGATCGCCGACGATGCCGGCGCTAGCGATCGCGATACTTCGCTCGCATGAACGCAGGCGGCGACAGCGGGGGCGCGACGCGCGCAGCGCTCGCGGCCCCAGAGCCAGGCAAGGTTCCCCGCATCCTCACCATCGCCGGCTCCGACTCCGGCGGCGGTGCAGGGATCCAAGCTGACCTCAAGGCGTTCGCGCGCTGCGGCGTCCACGGGATGAGCGCGATCACGGCAGTGACGGCGCAGAACACGGTGGCCGTGGAGGGCGTCTGGCCGCTCCCTCGCGACGCGATCGTCGCCCAGGTGCGCGCCGTGGTGAGCGACATCGGGGTGGACGCAATCAAGATCGGCATGCTCGGCACGGTTGCGATCATCGAGGCCGTAGCCGACGCGCTCGACCTCGTAGATAGCTCTGTGCCGATCGTCGTCGACCCGGTGATGGTGGCGGAAAGCGGCGCGCGCTTGCTCGCCGAGGACGCCGTCGATGCGCTAGTAGCTCGGATCCTCCCGCGCGCAACCGTCACCACACCCAACCTCGCGGAGGCGCGGGTGCTCGCCGAGCACAGCGAACACGCCCGCACCCCTTGCGCCGTGGGTGACACTGGTGCTCCCGCACGCCAGGCGCGCCACGGCCGCAGGGCCAGCCCTCGCCGCGACGAGGGCGAAGAGCTAGCTCGCGCCGTGAGAACACTGGGGCCACGCTGCGTGGTCGTCACCGGTGGCCACCGCGAGCGCGCCGTCGACACGTTCTTCGACGGCGAGCGCGTCGCGCGCATCACGGGCCGGCGCTGGCCGGACGGCGCGGCGCACGGCTCGGGCTGCACACACTCCGCGGCGCTCGCCGCCTACCTGGCGTGGGGTTTCGATCCGCTCGGGGCCGCGCGCCGTGCCAAGCGGGTCGCTGCCCGCGCAGTGCGCGACGGGCTGCGCCAGATCGGGCGCGGTGCGGGGCCGGTCGACGTCTTCGGGCTCGCCAGGCGCTGCCCACCGGCAGCGAGAGCCAAGCGAACGTCGGCACCACAGGGCCGCGGCGCTCGGGTCTCGGAACCAGCGTGAGCCCGCTGGCATAATCAGCGCGGGTTCGGTCGGTGCGCTCGGAGGAGGGCAGGGAGATCAAGCTTTTGCGGATGAAGCCGGGCTACGGAGAAGTACTCCTCGCCGAGGGCGATCGCCGCTCGAGCGAGGATGCCGAGCGGCTCGCACGCGAGTTCGAGCGCCAGATCGCCGAGGGCATGTGGGCGGCAGTGCCGCTGCGCGAGCACCGCACGGGCCGCCGCCGGGCCGTCCTCGTCAAGCACCTCGACGAGGTGCCCGACGACGCCGACACCGTCATCTTCATTCCCCGTGCGCAAGGCGGTAGCCTTGCCATCGCCCGCACGGTCTCGCCACGGTGACCGCCAGCCTCGCCATCTTCTCGATCGCGAGCGCCGCTCTCCTCCTGGTACTGCTCGTCGACGCTGCTATCGCGAGAGCGCGGCCGCAAGCCGCGAGCGGTCACCGGCGTGCGCGGGGCGGGAGTCAGGGTGCCCTCGCCTCGCGGCGGGCAGCCGCAGTAAGTCGCCGCGGGTCGGCGAGCGAGCACCCGGCGCTCGCGTCGGGCCCGGAAGTCGCTGCCACCCTCGCGGCGGCGAAAGCACACGAGCGTCCGCGTTTTGCGGCGCGCGCGCTCGACCCCGGTCGCGAGCTTCGCGCCGAGCGGCGGACGCGGGAACTGTTGCGCTCGTGCGTGAGCGACGAGGAGTGGGAGATGTACCGGGACCTTGGTTTCTTGCGCGTGCCTGGCCGGCGGCGCAAACCGGGCGCGCCACGGTACGCCTACCTCGTCTATCCGCGCAAGCCGATCGTCGCCTACTTCGTCGCGACCGGCGAACCGATTGCCGAATACTGCGTCGAGTTTCCGGATATCGACGGTCGGCCCTTGCCTCCCTCCGACGACGTCCTCGCCAAGTGGATGGCGCTCACCTCCGACGAAGAGCTGTTGCTGCGGCGGGCGAACATGCACCTCGTCGGCCGCCACCACGACCCCGCGCGGTTGCGCCGCGATCTCTGGCGTCTCGCTAGCTGGGAGAAACGCCGTGCCCGCCGTGCAGCGCCCGGGCGGCGCGCTACGCGGCCGGCGGCATCCGAGCGAGCGCCCGGTGCAAACGACTCACGGTCCCAGCGCGGCGGTCGACGAGCGAGCGACACGGTGTACTAGGCTGCCGAACACTCGCGCCCGCGCCGCGGCGCTCCGCGCCGAGCGCAGGCGGCCAGCCGCGAGCAGCCCGCGCTCCGCTCGCGGCGCCCGTCCAGCAGCGATACCCCGAGGAGGTCAGCCGACAGAAATGAGCCGCGACCTGCGCCATCGCAGCCGCCACCTGCTCGACGGTCCCGACCGCGCGCCAGCGCGCGCCTATCTGAAAGGAATCGGGTTCGACGACGAGGCGCTGTCGCGACCGATCGTCGGCATCGC
>BEIR01000277.1 GCA_002898855.1 bacterium HR41 | reverse complement strand
CGCTTCGCCGCGTACAGGGCACGATCGGCAGCGTCGAAAATCTCGTCGCGCGTCGGATAGGGGCTGCGACCGACGGCCACGCCGGCGCTCACCGTCAGCGGCGTACCGTGATCGAGTTGGCGCTGGCGCGCAACGACGCGCTCGGCGAAGGTCAGGGCATCGTTGGCGTCGGCGTCGTAGAGAACGGCCGCGAACTCCTCGCCGCCGATCCGCGCGAGCACGTCGCCGCGTCGCGCGCTGCGCCGCAACAGGCGAGCGAACTGCACGAGCGCCCGGTCGCCGGCCGCGTGTCCGAGGGTGTCGTTGAGCTGCTTGAAGTGATCGAGATCGAACACGACCAACGCCACCGGGGCACCGCTGCGCTGGGCACGCGCCAACTCCCGTTCCAGCGCCTCCTCGAAGCCGCGCCGGTTGACGAGCCCGGTGAGCGGATCGGTGATCGCGCTGCGGCGGAGGTGCCCGACGAGCTCGGCCACGCGCTCGCGCAGGTACACCACCACGGCCACCGCTACCGACACCGTCACGACGGTGTCGACGAAGAGAATCGCGCGCATCTCGATGTCCGGACGCAGCGCGAGCGCGCCCGCGAAGCTCGCCCAGGCGAGCGCGACGATGCCCACCACCCAGCGCCAGCGCAAGAAGTAGGCGCCGAACAGCAGCGGCCACAGATAGAAGGAGGAGATCCCGGAGATCGGTTTCGCGACGTAGACGGCGGCGCTGACAAGACCGATGCCGTACACGACGCCGACGAGAATCGCCGCGAGCCCCTCGAGACGGCCGAACCAGATCACTGCCGCTCCGAGCGCTGCGAGGATCGCGATCACACGGAAGCCGTCGTGGTCGCTCGGGTCGACGTCCGGCGCTTGGAGGATCAAAAGCACCGTGACCGTGCCGGCCAAAAGCATCAGGCTGGCGATCCGCCGCGCCATCTCGGGCTCCTCGTAGCCCGGCGTCGCGGCGATCGGCGAGAGCCGCGGCCGTCGTCTCGTGCGCCTAGGGGGCGCCGTGAATTTCCCCGCGAACATCGCTCGACCTCGCTTGCCGCCAGCGGGCCCTGGCCAGCGCTCCGCCTCGAGGAGCCACGAGCGCAGCGGGCCGCCGGGCCTCGCCGCAACTACGGAGCGAAGTCGGGGCGGCCGGATTTGAACCGGCGACCTTTCGGCCCCCAGCCGAACGCGCTACCAGGCTGCGCCACGCCCCGGGAGCGGGCGACGGGATTCGAACCCGCCCTAGGAGCTTGGAAGGCTCCTGTGCAGCCACTACACTACGCCCGCTTACGCCGCCGATTCTAGAAACTCCCCTAAGAGAGTCGCTCGCCCGTCAGCCAGCGGCGCGGATTGTCGACGAATATCCGGCGTTCGTCGTCGGCGGACAATCCCCGTTCGCGCAAGGCCGGGAGCACCTTCTCGAACACCAGCACCATGCTCCAGTCCGGGCTCACAGCGCCGCCAGCGACGAGCTGCTCTACAGCTTCGGGTGGGAACCAGTCGATCGTCGCGCAGAAGTCCTGCTAGACGAGCAGCCGATCCACGTAGCCGCGCTCGACTAGTGCCAACAGCGTCTCGTTGCGGCGCTCGAGCGGCAGGAACATCTCGAGACCATAGCGATCGAGGCCTACGTAAACCCCTTGCTCGAGGAGCGGCACGATGTAGCCGAGATCGTCGCTGTCGCCGGTGTGGGCGAGCTGGACCTTCTCGGGCGCCACGCCTTCCTCCAGAAGGATCTCGAGCTGCCGGGGCCCGGTGTTCGAAGCAGGGCGCGTGTGGGCCATGATCGGCACGCCGGTGGCGCGGCTGGCGCGCGCCGCAGCACGGTGGATCTTCTCGACGTTCTCGTTGACTCCCGGCTCGTCCGCCGCGCACTTGATGAAGGCCGCCTTGATGTCGGTGCCCTGGATTCCCTCGCTGATGTCGCGCACGAAGAGCTCCGCGATCGCGTCGACGTCGCGCGTGCGGAAGAACATCGGTAGGTGGTCGTAGGTGTAGATGCCCGTGCAAGCGACGATCTGCACGCCGGTGCGCTCCGATACCTCGCGCATGAAGCGCACGTCGCGCCCCCCGAACATCGCCGTCGGATCGCAGATCGTTCTCACGCCGTGCGCTTTCGCTGCGTTCACCGCCTCGACCGCGGCGGCGAGCTCGGCGTCGCGGTCGTAGAGGTGGGGCCACTGCTCGGCGACGGCTTCGTCACGGAAACGGACGTGCTCGTGCACGAGCGTCAAACCGAGCTGCTCTGCCGGGACCGGTCCGGTAACCGTTTCAACCTCAGCCATCCTGCCTCCCCCTTGACTATTCGACCCCGCCGGTCGGCGCAGCACCGCGCTCGCCCCGACTAGGAGGTCTGCCGATCGCTGCCATCACCTCCGCGGAGCACGCCGCGGTCGAGAACGATGCCGACCAGCAGACCCCCAGCGGTGATGACGAGCGCAAGCGCAAGCTCGGCGACGATCGCGCCTTGCACGCCGTCCTGGGTCATCGCCAAAACCGCGAGTGCTACCGGCAGCGCGAAACACGCGGCCTTCCACAGGCCGGGCGCAGCGTAGCCGAAGCCGAGCCCGCCG
>BEIR01000276.1 GCA_002898855.1 bacterium HR41 | reverse complement strand
CCTGATCGACCCCGGCCCGGCCTCGTGTGTCGACAAGCTGTTGGCCGAACTGCCCGGCGAGCCGCACACCCTGCTTGTGACCCACATCCACCTCGATCACGCCGGTGCCGCCGGGACCCTCTGCCGCCTGTTTCCCGGGCTGCGCGTGCACGTGCACGAGCGCGGGCTACCGCACCTCGCCGACCCGTCGCGCCTCTTGGCGAGCGCCGAGCGCCTGTACGGACCGAATCTCGGCAACCTTTTCGGGCGCACCGAGCCGGTGCCCGCCGACCGCCTGGTAGCGCTCGCCGGAGGCGAGCGCATCGACCGCTTCCGCGTCGAGTACGTGCCCGGCCACGCTTCCCACCACGTCGCCTACTTCGACACCGTCAGCGGGGCCGCGTTCATCGGCGACGCCTGTGGCGTGCGCGTCACCCCCGACCCGGTGGTGGTAGCGCCGACGCCACCGCCGGATATCGACGTCGAAGCGTGGCTGCGGTCGCTGGAAGCGGTCGAACGCCTCCGCCCGAGCGCCCTCTGTCTCACTCACTTCGGGATCTACAGCGACGTCGAGCGCCACCTGGTGGCGATGCGCGCCTCGCTCGGCGACCTCGTCGCGCTCGCCCGCTCCTGCGGCCGTGACGAGTTCGAGCGGCGGCTGCAGGCGCGGCTCGCGGAAGCGCTCGATGCGCCGTCGCTTCGTAGACTTGAGGCGGTCACGCCGCTCGACCAGTTGTTCCTCGGGCTCGAGCGGTACCTGCGAAAGCGCGCGGAAGTGAAGGATTCACGTCCGTAGCGAAAGGAGGGGAGCCGTTGACGACGCTCGTCCTCGACAAGCCGAAAGCCGGAGGCCCCGGGAGCGGGCTTGACGATCCCTGGCACGTCGTCGTGCTCAACGACGACCACAACACCTTCGACTGGGTGGCGCGGACCCTGGCGCGCGTTCTGCCCGGCGTGAGCTACGAGCAAGGGATGGCTCTCGCCCACAAAATCCACAACACGGGGCGCGCGACAGTCTGGTCCGGTCCGCGCGAGCCAGCCGAGCTCTACTGGGAGCAGCTCGCCGCCGCCGGCCTCACGATGGCGCCGCTAGAGCAGCACTGAGCGGCCATCACCGCCGGCAGACGGCCGTCGCCGACTCAGGCCGTCGCCGGCTCTTCGTCTCCGCTCAGTGCGCTCGCTGGACGCAGCTCGCCGCGTCCGACGAGGCGGTGGAAGCTCGGGATGACCGGCACCTGGAAGGTGCCCATCGCGCGCTCGCGGATAGCGCTCGCCTCGTCCGAGTACCAGTAGCGGTCGAAGTCGTGCTCGCTCTCGAATTCGGCGAGCTGCACGAAGTCGAGACCGGCCTCGACGGCGCGGTACAGCGCCCACCAGCGGGCCCCGTACTCGAGCGCCAGGGGCGCGAGCACAGCGAGATGACGCTCGAGCTCGTCGCCGCGGAAAGTGTTGGCATGCCAGCGGATCTCGACCAGCACGGGTCGGCATCGTAGCGGGGCCCACTCGTCGATGCCGTGCGGGTCGTGTTTGCGAGGATTTCCACCAGCGGTGTCGGCCGACTCCCACACAACCGCTCACACGAACCGCCGCAGCGAGACCGGGGCCGGCCCGGACCGAGATCGCATCGCCGTACTCGCGCAGATCGTCGAGGCGCCGCTCTTCAACGCCACCGTCGCGGTGCTGATCGTCGCCAACGCCATCGTCCTCGGCCTCGAGACGTACCCGCGCCTGAGGGCGCAAGCAGCCGATGCGCTCGCGACCGCCGATCGCGCGTTGCTGGCGGTGTTCGTCGTCGAACTGGTTCTGCGCTTCGCGTCGTACGGGCGGCGTCCGCTGCGCTTCTTCGCGAGCGGCTGGAACGTCTTCGATTTCGCCGTGATCGGCGCCAGCGTCCTGCCCGGGCTGCACGAGAACGTGACGCTGTTGCGGCTGTTACGCCTCGCCCGGATCGCGCGGCTCGTGCGGGTGATGCCCGAGCTGCGACTGCTCGTCACCTCCGTCGCGCGCAGCGTTCCCGGCGTTGCCGGCGTCGCCGTGTTGACGGCGCTGACGCTGTACGTCTACGGGATGATCGGCTGGATCCTGTTCGGCGCTAGCGACCCCGAACGGTTCGGCGACATCGGGAAGGCGGCGCTCACGCTGTTCATCCTCCTGTCGCTCGAGAACCTGCCGGACCTGGTCGCCGACGGCATGCGCGCCACGGCGCTCGCGGTTCCGTTCTACGTCAGTTTCGTGATGGTGGCTGCGTTCTTGGTTCTCAACCTGTTGATCGGCGTGATCATCGGTTCGCTGGAAGAGGCGCGCGAGCTCGAGGGCACGCGCCAGCGCGCCGCGCGTTCACACGCAGAGGGGATCGCACCGCCGTCGCCGCACGGGGCCGGGCGCGAGAGCGACGGCAGCGCCCGCCCCGAGCTCGTCGAGGAGCTCGCCCAAGCCCGCCGCGCGCTCGAGCGCATCGAGCGACGGCTGGGCATGGCGCACCGCAGCGCGGCGCCTTAGGCGACGAACGTCTCGGCTGCCGCCTCCTGCGGTGTCTCGCTGCCGTGGCCGATCCGGCCGGGGGCGATGAGAATCAGGGCCGCCAC
>BEIR01000275.1 GCA_002898855.1 bacterium HR41 | reverse complement strand
GAACACGCACCCCTTCACATTCGGTGCTTTCAGCTTCAGCCACAACGGCACCCTCGCCCCCTATCCGCAGCTGCCGCCAGATGCACCGTCGCCGCGCGGCGACACCGACTCCGAGCGCCTCTTCGCCCTTTTGCTGAGCCGCTTCGACGCACGCGACCCGCTGGCCTCGTTGCGCTCGGTGGTGGTCGATGTGATCGCCACAACCGCCTTTTCGGCGCTCAATTTTCTGTTCTGCGACGGCGAGCGTCTGTACGCCTACCGCCTCGGCATTTTCGAGCTCTACTGGCTCGCGCGCGACGGACAGCTGCTGCTCGCCTCGGAGCCACTAACCGAGGAAAGCTGGCACCCCGTGCAGCAGGACGTGCTCTTGATCGCCGACGCCGAGGACCCCAGCGAGCTCCACGCAGAGCGCCTGGTCGGCGACATCTGGCGGGACCGCGCACGCATCGAGCGACTGGAGCTGAACCCCGCGCTGAGCGGCGAGGCGCGTGGCGCAGCGGCCGCCGAGCGGGCGCGAGCGCTGGCGACGCGTTCCTCGCAGTGACCCAGCGCTGGCGAGAGGTCGTGCTGCTCGTCAACCCGCATGCGGGTGGCGGGCGTTCGCGCAAGGTCGTGCGTCGCTGCGAAGACGAACTGGCGCGCCGCGGCGTGGTCGCCCGCACGATCTTCACGCATGACGCCGACGACGCACGCCGCCAAGCGGGAGCGCTGGCCGGTGCGAGCGATCGACTTGTGGCAGCGGTCGGAGGCGACGGCTTCCTGCGCCTCGTCGCCGGCGAGCTGCGCGGCACCCCGACGCCGCTAGCTGTCCTGCCGGCCGGGCGCGGCAACGACTTCGCACGCGCCCTCGGCATCCCGCGCGTCCCGGCCGCGGCGGTGGAAGTGGCGCTGACCGGGAGCGAGCGCGCGATCGACGTGGGTGTCGCCGGCGGCGAACCGTTCCTCGGGATCGCCAGTATCGGCTTCGATTCGCGGGCTAACCAGTTCGCCAACGACGCGCGACTGGTGCGCGGGCGTGCCGTCTACGCCGTCGCTGCCTTGCGGGCGCTTGCCCGTTGGCGGCCGGCGCGTTTCGAGCTGCTCGCCGACGGCGAGCGCTTCGTGTTCCACGGCTACACAGCGGCAGCGGCCAACTCCGGGCGCTACGGCGGCGGGATGCGCCTGGCGCCGAACGCGTCGTTAAGCGACGGTCTTCTCGATGTCGTGACGGTGGCGCACGCCCCGCCGCTGCGCCTCCTGCGCAACCTCCCGCGCGTGTTCGCCGGCACCCACCTCGACCTACCCGAGGTCGCGACCTGGCGCGTGCGCACCCTCGCACTCGCGAGCGACCCGCCCTTCGATGTGTACGCCGACGGCGACCCGGTCGCGCGCACCCCGACCGAGATCACGGTCGAACCCGCCGCGCTGCGTGTCGTCGTACCGGACCGCGAAGCCGCCGAGCCCCGGTGACAGCGACCGACCCCGCACCGGCACGCCGCGCAGCTGCGAGCTGCGACGCGCAGCAAGCGCGCCAACGGCGCCACCGTGGCCTCGTGCCGCTGGCGCTGGCGGTCGCGATGGCTCGCCTGGTACGGCTCGTAAGCCGCGCGCTCGGGCGCGGAGGGACAACGTTGCCGGGCAGGGTCCTGCTCGCCCTCCGTGGCGACGCCCTCCCCCGCCTCGCTCGCCGTCTCGATCACGGCTCGGTGCTGATCTCCGCCACCAACGGCAAGACGACCACCGCGGCGATGCTCGCCCACGTGCTCGACGCCGCCGGCTTCGAGGTGGTCCACAACCAGGCCGGGTCGAACCTCGTATGGGGTGTCGGGACCGCCCTTCTCGGCGCGCGCCGTGGCGCGGGCCAGATCGGGATCTTCGAGGTCGACGAGGCGTGGCTCGGAGCGATCGCCCGGGCGGTGACGCCGCGCGTCGTGGTGCTCGCCAACCTCTTTCGCGACCAGCTCGACCGTTATGGCGAGCTCGAGCGCCTGGCCGACGACTGGTACGAGGTAGTGCGCGAGCTCTCGCCAACCGGGACGCGCTTCGTGCTCGCGAGCGACGATCCGCTGGTAGCCGACCTCGCGGGGGGTGTCGACCGTGCCTCCCCCCCACCCCTGTACTTCGGCATCGAGGACGACACTTGCGCGCTCGCCGCGCGCGACCACGCCGCCGACGCCACGCACTGCCGCCGCTGCGGCGCCCCGTACCGCTACCGCGCTGTGTGGGCGGGGCACCTGGGTCGCTACGAGTGCGCGAACTGCGGCCACCGCCGCCCCGAACCCCACATCGCCGCTGAACGCGTCGTGTTGGAGGGCACGCGCGGCACGCGCATCGAAATCCGCGACCGCCCGCGCGACAGCGCCGCGACAGTCGCGCTGCCGCTGCCCGGTTTGTACAACGCCTACAACGCGCTCGCCTGCACAGCCGCGGCGCGTTCGCTCGGTGTCGATCTCGCGCGTTCAGCCGCGGCACTCGCGACGTTCCGGGCCGCTTTCGGCCGTGTCGAGACGGTCGAGCTCGACGGGCGCGAGCTCGTGATCTTGCTGATCAAGAATCCGGCGGGCGCCAACGCCGTGCTGCGCACGCTGGCGCTCG
>BEIR01000274.1 GCA_002898855.1 bacterium HR41 | reverse complement strand
CGATCGCGCGCGCGAGACCGCGCGGATCAGCTGCGACGACGATGTCGACATCTTCGAACGGGCGACCGATGAGAGCGTCACGCACCGCGCCGCCGACCAGCCACGCGCGGCGATCCGCGCCCAGCTCGGCACGCGCCGCAGCGACCGCCGGATGCGCTTCGAGGGCGGCGAGCCGCGCGCGCTCCTCGCCCCCGACCTCGAGCGTGTGGCAACGCTCGCTATCCCGCCCGCGAGCGCTGTCCCCCGCCCGCGACCGCGCTCTGCCGTTCGCGCTGTCGCTGTCGCGAGGCTCAGGCACTGCGCTCAGTGAGGCCCAAAGCGCGACGGTGGTGAAGGAGGCGGGGGCGGTGACGGCTGGGATGGTGGCGACAGAGCTCCCGACGGCGACGGTTGCGACGGTGCTTGCCACGGTGCGCGCTCGCTCCCACGCTCGGCCGGGCCACTCGCTCCAGCGCCAACAGGTCGTCGCGGAACCCGCGCCGTGAGCGCTGTCGTAACCTCGTAGTTGATCGTTCCTAGCAAGCGCGCGACCTCCTCGGCGGTGATGCGCTCGCCGCCCTGCTCTCCGATCAGCACGACCTCGTCGCCGAGGTCGCCGCTGTCGCGCCGCGGTCCCAGATCGCAAGCGATGTTGTCCATGCTGACAGTTCCGACGATCGGCCGGCGCACGCCGCGGACGAGAACGCTCCCGACGTTCGAGAGTGCGCGCCGCACGCCATCGCCGTAACCGATCGGAACGATCCCGACACGCGTGCGCTCGGCGGCTCGCCAGGTGCGTCCGTAGCCGACGCTCTCACCCGGCTCGAGCTCCTTGACACACGCAATGTACGAGACCAGCCTCAGCGCCGGAACGAGGTCGCGGCGCGCGGGGTGCTCGTGGAACGGGTCGAGCCCGTAGATCGCGATCCCGCAGCGCGCCATGTCGAAGTGGGCGCGCGGGTCACGGAGCAAAGCCGCGCTGTTGGCTGCGTGGGCGACGACCGCCGTGTGGCGCGCCTTGACCGTCTCGACGAACCGGGCGAAGCGGTCGCGCTGCTTGACGAAGTAACCGTCGTCGTTCAGCTCGTCGGCGGTGGCGAAGTGCGTCATCAAGCCGGCGAGCTCAAGGCTGCCGCGGGTACGGGCAAGCTCGGCGCACTCGATCGCCTCCCGCTCGCTGCGCGTGCCCAACCGGCCCATGCCGGTGTCGAGCTTGACGTGACAGCGGGCCGGCCGGCCGATGCGCGCCGCCGCCGCGGCGACACGCTCGGCAAAGCGCGGGTCCCACACCACGACCTCGGCGTCGCTGCGCAAGGCAAGCTCAAGCTCCGCGTCGGTGAGCGCACCCATCACCAGCAGTGGCGCGGTCACACCGCCGTCACGCAGCGCACGTGCCTCGGCGGCGGTAGCCACAGCGAGCCGCGCGGCGCCGCCGGAAAGCGCCGCCCGCGCTGCCAAGAGCGCCCCGTGCCCGTAGCCGTCGGCCTTGACGACCGCACACAGCGCCCGCCCCGGGCCGAGGCGGCGCGCCAAGAGGGCACAGTTGCGAGCGATCGCCGCGAGATCGACCCAGGCCGTGGCGCGCTCTCGGCCCGCAGTCACCGCCGCGCTAGGACTCGACCAGCGCCCCGAGCAGGTCGACGCGCGTGACGACCCCCACCAATCGTCCATCCTCGTCGACGACGGGCAAGCGGTTGTGGCCGCTGCGGTGAACGAGGCGGGCAGCTTCCGTCACCGGGGTGTCGGGGCGCACCGTGTCGGGGTTCGGCGTCATGAGGTCGCTGGCGCGCTGCGCGAACGCTTTGCGCAGCTTCTCTTCGAAGCGCTTGAAGGGCTCGAGAAAGACGATCCCGCCGAACAGCTCGAGGTAGTGCGGCAGGTGAAGGTCGCCTTCCGGGTCGGGAATGACGAGGTCCGACTCGGTGACGATGCCGACCACGCGCCGGTCAGCATCGACGACCGGCACCCCCTGCAAGCCGTGCTGGCGCAAGATGCGGATCACGTCTGCGACCGGCGTGTCGGGGCTCACGGCGACTGGGTTCGGGTCCATTACCTCGCGAACGCGCTCTGCCATCGACCGCGACCCTACCCGAGATGGCGCGGGAAGCGCGGCCCGCCGACCGCGGCGCGCGGCGCCGGACCGCCCGGCCCGGCGATCGCCGCGGGGAGCGCCTCGATCACATCGCGCGCGACGACGTGGTCGGCACCCAGGCGCTGTGCCGCGCCCGCGCCGGCGCGGGCGTGCGCGAGCACCCCGAAACAAGCCGCTGCGAATGGGTCCATTCCCCGTGCGACGAGCGCGGCGACAAGGCCGGTGAGAACGTCGCCGGTGCCAGCGGTAGCCAGCGCCGGGCTGCCGCCAGCGCTGACAGCGACCCGGCCATCGGGAAGTGCGACCAGCGTGTCGTCGCCTTTCAGCACGCACACTGCCTGCGCTTTCGCGGCAGCGACGCGTGCCGAATGCAAACGCCGCCGCCGCACCTCGTCGACCGTCGTGTCGAGAAGGCGTGCGAGCTCTCCTTCGTGGGGTGTGAGCACGGTGGCGGCGGGGCGGCCGGCGAGCTCGCCGAGGCGCCCAGCGAAAGCGTTCAGACCATCGGCGT
>BEIR01000273.1 GCA_002898855.1 bacterium HR41 | reverse complement strand
AGCTCGAGCGCCGGCGGCGCGCCGGTGCGCCGGTCACGGGCGTCGAGGTCGGGGTGAGAGGCGGGCGCGGCCATGGTCGGCGAGCTTACTCACGTTCGGTAAGAGTCCCGCACACTTTCGGGCACGGCCGGCTCGTGCTGCAGCCAGCTGTGGCCGCTACGTGCGCCACGCGCGGGCAGGTGCAGCCCGCCCCCGGCAGTTATTTGCTACTCCGCTGGTAGGACTTCGGCGTGATCTTCTCGGCGAGGGCTGAGTACGGCGTTCGCTTGATGGTCGAGCTCGGTCGGGCGAAGCCCGGCCATCCCGTGTCGCTCAAGGCGATCGCCGACGCCGAGCGGTTACCGCTGTCCTATCTTGAGCACGTGGTCGCGCGGCTCAAGCGCGCCGGTCTCGTGCGCAGCGTACGCGGCGCGTACGGCGGCTACACGCTGGCGCGGCCGGCAGAGGCGATCACCATGGACGAGGTGGTTGCCGCGCTCGAGGGCGCGATCGCGCCGATGGAGTGCTTCGTCTCGGTGCGTCCCGACCGCGTCGCCTGCTCGCACGAAGCCGACCGGGGCCGTACCTGCGCTACGAAGCTCCTGTGGACGCGCGTGCAGGGCGGTATCACGCGCGCACTTCAGCAAACCACCCTCGCCGAGCTCGTCGCCTTCGCCGAGCATGGCCCGCGCATCGATGGTGCGCACGCCGGCGAGGCAGCGAAACAGTCGTCGACGGAGGCGCCGGTCGTCGCGTGACCGCGCCTGCGCCACCACCCCAAGCGAAAGCGGAGAAGCGATGGCAGATCTAGAGATCAGAAACCTGCACGTACGCGCCGAGGACAAGGAGATTCTGCGCGGTGTCGATCTCGCCGTGAACAAGGGCGAGATCCACGCACTGATGGGCCCCAACGGGTCGGGCAAGTCGACCCTCGCCAACGTGATCATGGGCCGTCCCGACCTCGAGGTCACAGAGGGCCAGATCATCTTCAAGGGCGAGGACATCACCGAAGCCGATCCCGACGAGCGCGCCCGCATGGGCCTTTTCATGGCCTTCCAGTACCCGGTCGCGGTACCGGGCGTGACGGTCTCCAAGTACCTGCGCACCGTTTTGAACGCGCACCGCGAGGCGCGCGGCGAGGAGCCGATCTCGCTCAAAGAGTTCCGCCAAACCGTGCAGGCGGCGATGGAGCTGATGCAGGTGCCGCGCGACTTCGCCAACCGCTACCTCAACGACGGCTTCTCGGGCGGCGAGAAGAAGCGCATGGAGGTGCTTCAGCTCGCGCTTCTGCGGCCCGAGATCGCGATTCTCGACGAGACCGACTCCGGTCTCGACATCGACGCTCTGCGGATCGTGGCCGAAGGTGTCAACGCCGTCGCTGGCCCTGAGATGGGCGTGCTGATCATCACCCACTACCAGCGGATCCTGCACCTCGTGAAGCCGCAGTTCGTGCACGTCCTTTACCAGGGCAAGATCGTGAAGGAGGGCGGCCCCGAGCTCGTCGCCGAGCTCGAGCAGAAGGGCTACGGCTGGATCCGCGAGGAGGTCGAGGCAGCCGCCTGAGCGCGTCGCGATGGACGACCTCTACCGCGAGCAGATCATCGAGCACTACAAACACCCCCGCAACTGGGGGACGCTCGAGCCCTGCGACCTCGAGTTCGAGGACTCCAACCCGCTCTGCGGCGACGAGCTCAAGGTGCAGATGCGTCTCGACGACGCCGGGCGTGTGAGCGACGTGCGCTTCCAAGGTCACGGCTGCGCGATCAGCCAGGCGGCGGCGTCGATGCTCTCGGAAGAGCTCGTCGGCAAGACGGTCGACGAGCTCCTCGAGCTGCGTCGCGACGACGTGCTCGATCTGCTCGGCATCGACATCTCGGCGACACGGATGAAGTGCGCCCTGCTCTCGCTCAAGGTGGTGAAGAGCGCTGCGCTCGGCAAAGCGGCTGAGTGGGAGGAGGGCACGCCGGAGTCGGCACCCGTACCGCCCGCTGCTCGCAACGCCCTGTGAGAGGGGCTCTGGGCCGCGGCTCGCGACGAGCACGTGCCTTCCGGGCGCCGGCCCGCGACAGATCCGCGCTACACTTCGAGCGCAATTCCGATCTCAGGGGTCGGAGTTAGCAACGCACCGCACCAACCCGCGCCCGAACCTAATCGCCCATGTCCGAACTGGTCGAAGTCTGCCCGCTGTCCGAACTGCCGCCCGGAGAGCGCAAGATCGTCAGCTACGGCGATCTCGAGATCGGTGTGTTCAACTGCGGCGAGCGCATCTTCGCGATCGAAGACCGCTGCTCGCACGACGACGGACCACTCGCCGAGGGGCGCTTCGACCCAGAGCGCTGCACCGTCGAGTGTCCGCGGCACGGCTCGCTGTTCGAGCTCGCGAGCGGCCGCCCGCTGACGCTGCCGGCCTACGAGCCGGTCGAGACGTTCCCGGTCGTGATCGAGGACGGCGTAATCAAGCTGGAGGTTTCCTAACGCCATGCCGACCACCGAGCAGCTCAAGGAACAGGAAGAGCTTCGGCGGATAAACGCCGACTACGCCGAGCGCTTCGGCTTCCACGACCCCGAGCGTTACCTCATCAAGTCGCCGAAAGGCCTCTCGCGCGAGATCGT
>BEIR01000272.1 GCA_002898855.1 bacterium HR41 | reverse complement strand
AACTACCCGGTCGCCTTCCTGCCCGAGAAGCCCGACGTCACGCTGGCGTCAGTGCTCGCCGAGCGCGGTCTGCGCCAGCTGCACGCCGCCGAGACCGAGAAGTACCCGCACGTCACGTACTTCTTCAACGGCGGTGTGGAGGACCCGTACCCGGGCGAGGAGCGGATCCTGATCGACTCGCCGCGTGACGTCCCGACCTACGACCACAAGCCGGAGATGTCGGCGCCGGCCGTCGCCGACGCCTTCTGCAAGCGTTGGCGGACGGGCGACTACGCGTTCGGGATCGTCAACTTCGCCAACCCCGACATGGTCGGCCACACCGGCGTGATCGAGGCGGCGGTGCGCGCGGTCGAGTGCGTCGACCGCTGTCTCGGCCAGGTCGTCGACACAGTGCGCGCGACCGGCGGCGCCTGTGTCGTCACCGCCGACCACGGCAACGCCGACAACATGCTCGAGCCGGACGGCAGTCCCAACACCGCGCACTCCATGAACCCCGTGCCGTTCGTGATCGAGCCCGCGGTCGGCGCCCTGCGCGCCGACGGTGGCGTGCTCGCCGACGTCGCCCCCACGGTGCTCGCCCTGCTGGGGCTCGATAGCCCGCGGGCGATGACGGGTAAGCCGCTGTACGAACGGTAGTTCCGCCTGCGCAGCAGCAGCAGCCTGCGAGGGCGACTCCAGCGATCACTCGGCTGTCCGCAGCGGCCCGACGGCGCGGTACGACCTTAGCCATCAACGCTAAATAGATGTGACAACAAGGCGCTTAGATTTTATGATTGCGGCTGAGTAAAGAAGCAGTTCGCGGAAGGAGGTGAGGAGACAGATGGCCATGCTCGTTCGACCGGAACCGCTAAGCGCGGAGCTCGATCGGCTGTTCACGTCGCTCTTCGGCGAGGCTCGGCCCGAACGGTGGGTGCCGGCGATGGACCTCTACGAGACCGACGACGCCTACGTGCTCAAGGCCGACCTACCCGGCCTGTCCGAGAACGACGTCTCGATCGAGGTCGAGAACGGCGTTCTGACGATATCCGGCGAGCGCCGCTCCGAGCGTGAAGAGAAGCGTGACGGCTGGATCCGCGCCGAGCGCACATTCGGCCGTTTCAGCCGCTCGCTGACGCTCCCGGAGGGCGTCGATCCGAACCGGATCACCGCCGAGTTCGACAAGGGCGTGCTCACCGTTCGCGTGCCGAAGCCGGAGCAGCACCGTCCGCACCGGGTGCAGATCCGCGCAGCTGGCGGCGACGGGCAGCGCACGCTCGAGGGCGAGGCGCGCGAAAAGGCCTAATCGCCGACCTCTCTCCGAGTCTCTCCGAACAGTCGTGGGCGGGCGCGCGCCAGGGCGCGCGCCCGCCCTCGCGCTCTGTAGCCTCGCGGCGGTGTCGACACGAGCGTCCTCCGCCACCGCGCAGCGTCTGCGTTTCACCATCCAAGCTCGCGACGGCGGCGCGCGCGCGGGTGTGCTCGAGCTGCGCCACGGAACGGTCGAGACACCGGCGTTCGTGCCCCTCGCCTCGGCCGCTACCGTCCGCACGCTCGACTTCGACGACGTCGAGCGCCTCGGCTACACGCTCGTTCTCGGTAACACCTTCCTGCTGATGTTGCGACCGGGCGCCGAGACAGTCGAGCGTTTCGGCGGGCTGCACGGCTTCACCGGGTGGCGCGGGGCGTTCATCACCGACTCCGGCGGTTTCCAGGTTTTCTCGCTCGGCCACGGGTCGGTAGCCGAGGAGATCAAGGGTGCGCGCCGTCGCCCCGACGCGGAGCGCCTCTTGCTGTCGATCGACGAGGAGGGCGCGCGCTTCCGCTCTTACGTCGACGGCTCCGTGCAGGTGCTGACGCCGGAACGGTCGATGGCGGTACAAGCGGCGCTCGGGTCCGACATCGCCCTCGCCTTCGACGAGTGCACGCCGTTCCACGCCGGGCGCGACTACACCGCCCGCTCGCTCGAGCGCACCAACCGCTGGCTTGACCGCTGCATCGCCTGGCAGCGCGCCAACGCGCCGGCCTGGCAAGCGCTCTTCGGCATCGTCCAGGGAGGCGTGTGGGAGGACCTGCGCGAGCGCTCCAAGGCCCACTTGCTGTCGCGCGACATCGACGGCGTAGCGATCGGCGGGTCGCTCGGGCGCGACAAGGCGCAGATGCGGGACGTCGTCGGCTGGTCTGTGCGCGGCCTGCCCGACGAGCTGCCGCGCCACCTGCTCGGGATCGGCGATGTCGAGGACGTGCTCGACGCGGTGGCGCTCGGCATCGACACCTTCGACTGCGCCACCCCGACCCGGCTCGCTCGCCACGGAACCGCGCTCGTTCCCGACCCAGCGAGCCGTTTCCGGCTCGACGTCGGCAAGGCCCCGTTGCGTTTCGACGATCGTCCGCTCGCTGCCGGTTGCGACTGCCCCACCTGCCGGCGCCACAGCTGCGCTTACCTGCACTACCTGGTGCGCGCCGGCGAGCCGAGCGCCGGGCGGCTCCTCACCCTCCACAACCTCGCCTTCATGGCTGCGCTGATGCGCGGGATCCGCGCCGCCGTGCGCGCCCGGCGCTTCGCCGACTACCGCTCGGCCGTACTGGCCGGTCGCGAACCGTTCGGACCGCTCACGCCG
>BEIR01000271.1 GCA_002898855.1 bacterium HR41 | reverse complement strand
CGACAGCTCGACATGCCGCTCGACGCCGCACTCGAAGATCTGCGCGCGCAGCTCTCGCTCGCCTTCACGACCGAAGACATCCAGGAGGGCGTGCGCGCCTTCTTCGAGAAGCGCGAGCCGCAGTGGAGGGGGCGATGATGGCTGACCAAGGCTTGAGGGAGGAGGACACCCGCCCCGCAACCGGGGGCGAACGAGGGGCGGGTTCGGCCGCTGCGGCCGGCGAATTGGTCGCTCGCCCGCCGTTGCGAACGCTCGTCGAGGAACTGCACGAACGGCGCGCACGGATCAAGCTCGGCGGCGGGCCCGAGAAGATCGCTGAGCAGCACGCCAAGGGCAAGCTCACCGCCCGCGAACGCCTCGACCTGCTCTTCGACGAAGGGACGTTCACCGAGATCGGCATCCACGGCAGGCCGCACTTCTCGCAGCGGGCGATGGAAGGCAAGGACGCCCCCGCCGACGGTGTGATCTGCGGCTTCGGCAAGATCGACGGTCGGCTTGCCTGTTGCGCCGCCTACGACTTCACGGTCATGGCCGGATCGATGGGCATGACCGGCGAGCTCAAGGTCCAGCGGCTGCGCAAGATGGCGCTCGAGAAGCGAATCCCGATGATCTGGCTGCTGGACTCGGCGGGGGCGCGCATTCAGGAGGCAGCGGGATCGCTGTTCGCCGGCTCGGGCGACCTCTTCCGCGAAGAGGTGATCATGAGCGGCGTGGTCCCCCAGATCGCCGCCTTGATGGGACCTTGTGCGGCCGGCACCGCCTACATCCCCGGCCTCGCCGATTTCGTGCCGATGGTGTCGGGCCGCGGCTCGATGGCGCTCGCCGGGCCGCATCTCGTGCGCGCCGTGACCGGCGAGGACGTCACGCAAGAGGAGCTAGGCGGCGCCAAGGTGCACTGTCGCGTCTCGGGCGTCGGCGACCTCGAGGTCGCCTCCGACGAGGAGTGCATCGCTGCGATCAAGCGCTACCTGTCGTTCTTCCCGCAGAACTGCGACGAGCAGCCACCCCGGCGCGAGACGAGCGACCCCGTCGATCGCATGGACGAGGAGCTGCTCGACATCCTCCCCGATTCGCCGCGCCACCCCTACGACATGTACGACGTCATTCGCCGGATCGTCGACGACGGCGAGATCTTCGACATCAAGCCGCGCTTCGCGCGCACGATCATCACCTGTCTGGCGCGCATGGGCGGGCGGCCCGTGGGAATCGTCGCGAACCAGCCCAAGTACCTAGGCGGCATTCTCGAAAACGACTCCGCCGACAAAGCAGCGCGCTTCATCAACCTCTGCGACGCCTTCAATATCCCGCTCGTATTCCTCCAGGACGTGCCCGGCTTCATGGTCGGCACGAAAGTCGAGCGCGAGGGGATCATCCGTCACGGCGCCAAGATGCTCTACGCCGTCTCGCGAGCGACGGTGCCGAAGATCACGGTGATCATCCGCAAGGCGTACGGCGCCGGCTACTACGTGATGTGCGGCAAGGCGTACGAGCCCGACCTGATCGTCGCCTGGCCGTCGGCGGAGATCTCGGTGATGGGGCCGGAAGGCGCCGTGAACATCATCTTTCGCAAGCAGATCGAAGCTTCCGACGACCCCGACGCCACGCGCGCGCAGCTGATCGAAGGCATCCGCCGCACGATCGATCCCTACATCGCCGCTGGTAACGCGATGATCGACGACATCATCGATCCCCGCGAGACCCGCCCGACGATCATCCGCGCGCTCGAGATGGCCGAGGGCAAGCGGGTCGAGCGACCGCGCAAGAAGCACGGCGTAATGCCGGTTTGAGCGTGGCGGCGAGGGCTTTCCAGAGCGAACGGGGAGGAGGGAGAACGTGAGCCGCTTCGAGGACGCTTGCATCATCACCTGCGCGATCTCCGGCGTCGTGGCGAACCGCGCGCAGTGTCCGGCGATCCCTTACACGCCGGAGGAGTACGCCGCCGAAGCACGTCGGGCGGTCGACGAGGGCGCGGCGATGATCCACATCCACGCCCGCCGGCCCGACGGCACGCCGAGTTTCGAGATCGAGGACTTCCGCGCCATCACGCGCGCGATCCTCGAAGAGGTCGGTGACGTGATCATCAACTACTCGACGGGAGCTGTCGGCGTTCCGGTCGAGAAGCGGATCGCCTACCTGCGCGAGCTGCGCCCCGACGTCGCCGCGCTGAACATGGGCTCGATGAACTACGCCAAGTACTCGCCGCGGCGCAAGGACTTCGTCTTCAAGATGGTGTTCGAAAACTCTTTCGACACCATCATCGAGTTCTGCCGAGCGATGCGCGAGCTCGGCATCCGCCCCGAGCACGAGTGCTTCGACGTCGGTCACGTGGCGAGCCTCGCGCCGCTGATCGACATGGGCTTGGTCCAGGAGCCCCTGCAGGTGCAGTGTGTGATGGGCGTACTCGGCGGTATTCCCGCGACGCCGCGCCACCTACGCTACATGGCCGACGAGGTGCCGGGTGGCGCCGAGTCGCGCAACAACTGGGGGGTGATCGGCATCAGCCGCGACCAATGGCGGCTGATCGCCGCTGCCGCCGCAAGCGGCGGCAACGTGCGCGCCGGCCTCGAAGACAACTTCTACTTGCCGAACGGCGAGATG
>BEIR01000270.1 GCA_002898855.1 bacterium HR41 | reverse complement strand
TGCTCGAGGCGCTCGGCCTCGCCGACACAGCGCTGGCGCTCGAAAACCCGCTCAGCGAGGAGCAGTCGCTGCTGCGGCCGCTGCTGCTCCCCGGGCTCGTCGACTCGCTGCGGCGCAACGCCGCGCGCGGGCGTCCCGACACCGCGCTGTTCGAGATCGCCCGCACCTTCACCGGTCCGCTGCGCACCGTCGCCGGGCCGCCGCGCGGCCGCGAAGCCGCCAGCGAGCGCCTGCATGTCGCCGCCGTCGCCAGCGAGCTGCGCGCGCGCGGCTGGCGCAGCGGTGCCGTGGCCGGCGACTTTTTCGCCGTCAAGGCGCTGGTCGAGGGCGTGCTCGCGTGTGCACGTGCGGACGCCGACTTTCGTCCCACCGCGCGGCCGTTCCTGCACCCCGGTCACAGCGCCGCGGTCGTGGTCGAGGGGGAGGAGATCGGCTTTCTTGGCGAGCTGCACCCGACCGTCGTCCGCCGTCTCGACCTCGCCCAGGCTGTGGGCCGCGAACCGACCGTAGCTGCGTTCGAGCTCGATCTCGGTCGGCTCGCCAAGCACGCCGCCCAACGACGCGCGACGTTCGCGCCGCTGCCGGCGTTCCCGGCCGTGGTCGAGGATCTCGCGGTCGTTGCCCGCGACGACCTACCCGCCGCCGAGCTTGTCGCGGCGGTACGGCGCGCCGGCGGAGAGCTCGTCGAGCAGGTGTCGATCTTCGACGTCTTCCGCGGCGCGCAGATCCCCGCCGGCCACCGCTCGGTGGCGATGCGGATCGTGCTGCGCGCACACGACCGCACCCTCACCGAGAGCGACGCGGCCGAGGTACGCGAGCGCGCGATCGCCGAGCTCGCCGCGCTGGGAGCGTCGATCCGTGGCTGAGCGGACCCCCTGCGCGGTCGTCGGCGCCGCCGGTTTCGCTGGCGCCCTCTGCGCGTACCTCGTGGCACGCCACCCGCACCTCGAGCTGGCGATCGCCTGCGCACGCAGCGACGCCGGCAGTCGTCTCGACGAGCTCTACCCGCGCTACGCCGTGACCGCCGAGCTGGTCGAGTTCGACCCCGACCGTGTCGCCGCGGTGGCCGAGGCGGCACTGGTGGCGCTGCCGCACGCCGCCTCGGCGCCGGTGGTGGCCGAGCTCTTGGCGCGCGGCCTCAAAGTCGTCGACCTGTCCGCCGACTTTCGGCTCGAGCTCGACCGCTACCGGCAGTGGTACGGCGAGCATCCGCACCCCGAGCTTCTCGCCGAGGCGGTGTACGGGCTTCCCGAGGTTTACCGCGACCGGATCCGCGGCGCGCGCCTTGTGGCGGCCCCCGGGTGCTACCCGACGGCCGCCCTGCTTGCGCTCTGGCCGCTGCGCGACGCGGTGCGCAGCGTCTTTGTCGACGCGAAATCGGGCGTCTCGGGCGCGGGCCGCGAACCGTCCGCGGCGACGCACTTCGTTTCGGTCGCCGAGAACGTGAAGCCCTACAAGGTCGAGGGTCACCGCCACAGCGCCGAACTCGAGCAGCAGCTCGGACCGCAGGTGGCGGTGACGTTCGTGCCGCACCTCGTCCCCGTCGACCAAGGTCTGATCGCCACCTGTTATGCCGAGCTCGCGCGCCCGCTCGACCGCGACGACGTCGTCGCCGCTTACGAGCGCGCCTACGGCGGCGAGCCGTTCGTCGAGTTGGCGGCCACCGCTCCGGGCACGCGCGACGTACGCGAAACCAACCGCTGTCGTGTCTACGCCACCGTCGATCGGCACGGCCGCGTCGTCGCCTTCGGGGCGATCGACAACCTCTGGAAAGGCGCGGCGGGCCAGGCGGTGCAGTGCCTGAACCTGATGCTCGGCCTTCCGGAGGAGGCGGGGCTGCGCTAGCGGTGGGCTCCGCTCGCGACGACAGGAGCGAAACCCGGGCGCCGACGGGCAACACGCAAGCTGGCTTTTTCCGCTCGCGCTGGGTGGCGCCCCCGCCGCACGTGCGCGAAGCTGCCGCGACCGCGCTGCCGCGCGGCTTTCGGGCGGCTGGCGTGGCCGCCGGCATCAAGGGCGGGGGAGAGCTCGACGTGGGGCTGCTTGTGTGCGACAGCGACAGCGCCGTTTCGGCGGCGCGCTTCTGTCGCAACGCTGTCGTCGGTGCGCCGATCACCGCCTCGCGCGAAGCCGACCTCGAGCGGCTGCGAGCGGTTGTCGTCAACTCCGGCAACGCCAACGTGGCGCTGGGCGACGAGGGGCTCGAAACGGCGCGCGCCGCGCGCCGGGCGGCGGCCGCGGCGCTCGCCGTCCCCGCCGAGCGCGTCGCCTGTGCCGCGACCGGGGTGATCGGCCGGCCGCTGCCGCGCGACCGGCTGCTCGCGGGCATCGGGCATGCCGCTCGCCAGCTCGCCGCCGACAGCGATGCCTTTTCGCGGTCGATCGTCACCACCGACCGCTGGCCGAAGCGCGCCTGTCTCGAAGTTGACCTGCCCGGCGGCACCGTCCGCCTGGCCGCACAGGCGAAGGGCGCGGGGATGATCGCGCCCCACTTCGCGACGATGCTCTGCTTCTGCGAGACCGACGCGCGTGTCGCTCCCGAGGCGCTCGACCTGCTGACCACCGTGTGCGTGCGCCGCTCATTCGACCGCATCTCGGTCGACGGCC
>BEIR01000269.1 GCA_002898855.1 bacterium HR41 | reverse complement strand
TAGCCAGCGCGCGCCCTGCCGCTTGACGAGCTGGACGAGATCGCCGAGCGCGATGTTGACGTCGGCGAGGTGCAGACCCCAGCTCGGAGCGGGCATCGGCTTGAGGGCAGGGGCACCGCCGCGCGGTGTCGCGACCAGCACGTGGCGGCCGTTGGCGCGCACACAGCGCGCGCTGTAGGAGCCCGGGGCGGAAAGCCAGACAGCACCCGGGTTGTCGACGCGCGGCGTGCCGAGCTGGTCGGTCAGCGCGCCGATCGTAGTACCCGGCGCGAAGCGTCGGGCCGGGTAGATCGGGTCGAGCGAGCCCGAACCGCCCGGCCGCAGGTTCGCCGGGTTGGTGCATGCCACCTCCACCGAGCCTTTCGGAACTGGCAGACCGAACGACACCCGCGGGTCCCCGAACACCGCGTCGCTGCCGGGCGTCTCGCCGTAGACCGAGTAGGCGACCACGCAACCCACCTGTCGCGCAGACGTACAAAGGCGCAGGTGACGGAAGTCGCCGCCGCGATCGCTGCCCGCACGTACGAGCACATTGCCCCCGATCAAGAGCGCCGAGACGAGGATGCGGCGACGAGTCGGTTTCGGGTCGACCTCCTCGCGCACCAACCGCCGCAGAGTGAACGCTCCCTGCGAGTGGCCGAGCAGAACGACGCCGCGACGGCCACGGTTGTAGCGACGGAGATATTCGCGGAACGCTGCGCGCACGTCGGCGTACGCCTGCTCGCGCATCCTTTCGGTGACCTGGCCAGCGAGCGTCGTGATGCCGCGCAGAGTGATCTGCCGATAGACCGGCGCGAAAACCCGGCAGGTGAGCGAGAAGCGCGCGGCGTGGTACTGGGCGATCGAGCGTTGCTCGGGGTAGATGCGCAGCGGTGCCTGCGGGCCGTCGAAGTCGGAGACCGTGGGGTAGACGTAGAAGCAATCGAAAGCCGGGCGCCGCGGGCGGCGCGGCGTCTCGACGCGCAGGCGCTCGCCGGGCGGGCTCAAGACGAGCGTCTTCATCGACGGTCGACAGGGATCGCTCTTCAGTGTCACCGGGTTGCAGAGCCACAGCGTTTTCGCGCTCGCCGCTGGAGCGCCGGCCGCTGCCGATGCCACGGTTGCGAGAACGCCAAGTGCGAGCGCTGACAGGGCTCGTCGACCTGCCGCCTGCGCTAGCGCGACGCTCGACGAACGGCGCACGCCGCGCGCCGGTTGCGCAAGGTTTCGGCGGGTTCGGGGGTAGCGCATCGCGTCGAGACCTCCCTCGTCGCGGTTGACGCACTCACCATACAGCGCCCGAGACAGTTTGAACAGGTGTAAGAGGCGGCTTCCAGCGCGTTCGTGACCGGCTGCGCCGCTCCGGCACGCCTCGGGCGGAAACGAGCGACGGGCGCTGCTCCTCGCACACGACGCCAGGAGAAGTAGGGAGCGGAACAAGGAGGGTGGTCAATCACGGGCTGCCTTCGCTGCTCCGTGCGCGCACGCCCGCGTCGCCCAACGCAGGTTCGCCGACGTACCGGCGCGGTCCGTGGGTCGCCGCGCACCGTTTTCGCTTGCGGCCGATCCGCCCGCCAGTGCGCATGCGATGCGCAGGCGGGCGCGGGCAGCGAGGTAGAGATGCTTCGCCTCGCGCCCCTCGGGGTCGAGCCACAGCGCCGCACGCACCGCTGCGAGCGCGCGGTCGGGACGCAGGCCCGGCCCGGCCTCGAAACGCGCCAACGCGATCCAAGCGCGTGGATCCTGCGGATGGCGTTCGACTGCCGCGACGAGCGTGCGGCGCGCCGCCGTCGTAGCGCCGAGCGCCGCCTGTGCCCGCGCAGCTACGAGCAGAGGGTCGAGCGCCAACGGATCGTGGTCGGCGGCGCGCCGCGCGAGGCGCAGGGCGGTATGCGGCTGGGCATCGGCGAGCGCTGCTCGCGCCCGCTCGCTCGTGTGCAGAGCGGACGCCGGTTCGAGCAGCGTCCAGACGGAAAACAGCGTGGCGAGGGTTGCGCAAGCGGCGGCGAGAAGAGGTGCGCGACCGCCCGCCACACGGTGGTGTCGGCGCGGCTCGCGTGCACCGGCCAAAAAGCCTGCGGCGAACAGTGCGGGCAGGGCAAGCGCCGGCACGTACCAAGTCCAGTCGAGCAGCGACTGCACGCCGAACGCCGCCACGACGAGCGCAAGTGCGGCGCGCGCAGCGATCGCGTCCTCGCTCGCCAGCCGGTCGCGGAGCCCGCCGACGGCGGACGCGCGCACCGCGCGTCGGCGCAGCGGAGCGACCAGCGCGGGCAGCGAAGCGGCGAACGCAGCGAGCGCGACAAGCACGCCGGCCAGCCCGAGATCGGCCAGCTGCTGCGCGAAAAAGCCGTGTGCGTGGCGGGCGCCGAGCGGACCGTGGCGGTGACGCAGGCGAACGATCTCGAAGCTGTCGGCGCCCCAACCGAGGAGCGGCCGCTCGCGGAACAGTTCGACCGCCTCGCGCCAGTATGCGGAGCGCGTGGAGGACGTCGCGACGAGCCGGCTCGCGCCCTCGGCCGGTTGCGGCGCTCGCTCGCTGACGAGCTCGTCGACCCTCTGCTCGATCACGCCCGTCACAGCACCGGCCTTGACTGCGAGCGCCAGTCCCAAGCCAGCGCACAGCGCCACCGTGGCTATCGCCGCCGAGCGTT
>BEIR01000268.1 GCA_002898855.1 bacterium HR41 | reverse complement strand
CGCCCTCGACGGCGAGATCGATGTCGAGCGAGCGCTCGCCGAGTAAGAGGTCGCGAACCGCGCCGCCGACCAGGTACACGGGCGGCAGCCCGTCGAGCGCCGGCAACAGGCGCTCCATCCCCGGGATCCGGCGAACGCGCTCGCGCAGATCCTCTGTGGAGACGCGTCGCACCTCCAAGAGCGCAAGGCTATCGGCCATCGCAGCGCCACCAGGAGCAGTGTCAGTCGAGCCGCACTGGCACGCCGCGGCGCGCCATGTGCCGCTTAGCCTGCGTAATCGTGTAGCGCCCGTAATGGAAGATCGAGGCGCACAGGACAGCGTCGGCACCACCGCGCTCGATCGCCTCGACAAGATGTTCGAGCTCTCCTGCGCCGCCGGATGCGATGACCGGCACGTCGACGGCGTCGCTCACCGCGCGCGTGAGCCCGATGTCGTAGCCGTCCTCGGTGCCGTCGCGGTCCATCGACGTCAGGAGGATCTCCCCCGCTCCGCGCGCGACTGCCTCGCGCGCCCATGTCACCGCGTCGAGCCCGGTCCCGCGGCGTCCTCCCTCGACCACCACCTCCCAGCGGCGACCGTCGGCGTTCACGCAGCCGGCGCGGGACGCCTGCCCGGTGTCGTCGCAGCAGCGTGCGTCGATCGCGACGACGACACATTGCGACCCGAACACGCGTGCAAGCTCATCGATGAGCTGGGGACGGGCGACAGCAGCCGTGTTCACCGACACCTTGTCGGCGCCGGCGGCGAGCACAGCGTGGGCGTCCTCCACCGAGCGGATCCCGCCGCCGATCGTGAAGGGAATGAAGATCTCGTCGGCGCAGCGGCGCGCCAGCTCGGCGGCGGTGCGACGGCGCTCATGACTAGCGCTGATATCGAGAAACACGAGCTCGTCGGCGCCCTCGCGCTCGTAGCGAGCGGCCAGTTCGACGGCGTCACCGGCGTCGCGCAGGTCGACGAATCCGACCCCCTTGACGACCCGCCCGCGGTCGACGTCGAGACAGGGGATTATCCGTTTCAGAACCACGCCGCAGCCGAGCTTACGCGCCCCTTTGTTGTGACCGCCGCACGCCGGCCTGTTGCGATCAGGCGGCGCCGGTACCTGGGAAGTGCGCCAGTCGGAAGGGGCGGGGACGCCGCTCGTCGAGCGCCGCTTGCGCCTCGGCGATCGTGAAACGGCGCTCGTACAGCGCCTTCCCGCAGATGACGCCGACGAGGTTGACGAGTCGCAGTTCGCGCAGGGCGCGCAGATGGTCGACCGTGCCGATGCCGCCCGAGTAGATGAAGCGGCCACGGATCGCCCGGCCGACGCGTTCGATCTCGGCGAGATCGGGGCCTTCGAGCGTGCCGTCACGGTCGGCGTTCGTGTAGACGAAACGGACGACGCCGAGCGCCTGCAGGCGCGCGATCGCCTCGACGGCGTCGAGCTCTGTGCGCTCCTCCCAGCCCGACACCGACACCTTGCCGCCGCGCACGTCGACGGCAACTACGACCCGCGGATCCCAGCGCGCGAGCGCACGCTTGACGAACTCCGGGTCGCGCAGCGCCGAGGTACCGATCACCACCCGTGTCGCGCCGGCGGCGAGCGCCGCTTCCACAGCGGCCTCGTTGCGCAGCCCGCCGCCGAACTGAACAGGTACGTCGAGCTCGCTGCAGATCCGCCGCAGGTGCTCGAGGTTGCGGGGCTCGCCGTGCCGGGCGCCATCGAGATCGACGACATGGAGGAAGCGCGCCCCCGCCTCGACGAACGAGCGCGCCGCTGCAAGCGGCTCGTCGTAGACGGTCTCGCGACTGAAGTCGCCGCGTAGCAGGCGCACCGCGCGCCCGGAACGGATGTCGATGGCGGGAATGAAGATCACTGCCCGTGCCTCGCTACGAGGGGTTGCCGGTCCCCGCTCGGCGTTCGCCGAGCGCACAGCGCGACGAAGTTTTCGAGCACACGCAGGCCGGCCGGCCCCGATTTTTCGGGATGGAACTGGACACCGGCAAGTGTCCCACGTTCGACGGCGCTAACGAACTCCTCGCCGTAGCGGGCGACGCCGACGACATCCTGGTCGTTTCGGGGACGGGCGGCGAAGGAGTGCACGTGGTAGAAGGCGGTGCGTTCCCCCAGGCCGGCGAGTAGCCAGCTGTCACGCCGCCGCTCGACGAAGTTCCAGCCGATGTGCGGCACCTTGAGTCCGCGCGCAGCGAGCGCTGTGACCTCGCCCTCGATCAAACCGAGCCCGTCAGCTCCGCCCTGCTCCTCCGGGCGCTCGAAGAGGAGCTGCATGCCGAGGCAAATGCCGAGCATCGGCAGCCCTTGCCGCGCAGCGTCGAGCAGGGGCGCAAGCAACTTGCGTGTCCGCAGCTCGCGAACCGCGGCGGGGAAGGCGCCCACCCCTGGCAGCACAGCACCAGCGCAGCGGCCGAGGTCGCGCGGGTCGCTGGTCACGCGCGGCTCTGCGCCGACGTGCGCAAGAGCCTTGGCGACCGATCGCAGGTTGCCCATTCCGTAGTCGAGAACAGCAACTTTCGGTGGCGACGGTGACTTGCGCGTGCCGGTCGTCACGCCTGCGCCTCGCCGAGGGCACCTTTCGTCGACGGAACACCGTGCTCGCGCGGGTCGCGCGCGCACGCACGTCGCAGCGCTAGCGCGAA
>BEIR01000267.1 GCA_002898855.1 bacterium HR41 | reverse complement strand
GCGCCGCCTCGGCGGCCGCGAGCGCCAATGCCGGGCGGCGCAAAGCCGGGTCGCTGACACGCGCGAGCGCGAGCAGCAGCGTCCTGATCTCGAGATCCTCGACGTCGCGCAACAGCACGAGCGCGTCGCGGCGGTCGCGCAGGGTCGGCAGCTGGGCGTCGTACTCGGCGGCCGTGAGCGGCCGCGGCGCTTTGCGCCCGAGCCCGGCGAGGAGGCGCGCGAGCGCCCGGGCATGCTCGCTCTCCTGCGCGCGCAGCGACGCGACCTGCGCACGCTCGTCGGGTCGCAACAGCGGCAGTGCCCGCCCGTAGGCGTGGCGCGCCTGGTACTGCGTGACGAGCGCGTCGGCGAGGAGCCCCGCGTCCTGGCGCGGGTTCGCGCGCTGCCGCTCGCTGCAGCCGGCCGCCGCGGCGAGCGGTGCCGCGACCGCCGATGTGGCGAGCGCACGCACGAGCGCGCCGGCGAACGCCCGCCGGTCGAGTTGCGCAGCGGCCGCGGGACGTAGGTCGAGCTCCGGGTCGGCCGACGCGCGCCGGTCGGGCAGCGCCCCTGCGGGCTCGGCGGCTTCCCCGCCCGAGTAGCCTTCGCCTCGGATGGTCACCATCAAACGCGAACACTGGCAGGCGCTCGTCGATCATGCGCGCAGCGAGGCGCCGAACGAGTGCTGCGGCTACATGCGGCTCGCCGACGGTCGCGTCGAAGAGGTTTTTCCGGCCGAGAACATCCGCCGCTCGCCCTACGGCTACGAGCTCGGATTCAAGGATCTGATGGCTGCGAACGAGCTCGAGGACCAAGGGTTCGGTGTGGCGATCTACCACTCCCACCCGCGCAGCCCCGCCGAGCCCTCGCAGACCGACATCAACCTCGCCAACTATCCGAACTGGCTGCAGGTGATCGTTTCGCTTGCCGACCCGGAGCGGCCGGTCGTGCGCGCCTTCTGGATCAACGGCGGCGAGGTGCGCGAGGAGCCGCTCGCGATCGACGACGGTTGACGGCTGTGGGCGGATAGCGCCGCCGCCCGTGCCGTGTCGCGCCGGGCAGACAGACGTTCGCAAGACGGGGGCGACCGGACCGCCACCGCGTGCCCCTGGTGCGGCCGCCGGCACGACGCCGAGGAGCGCATCTGCCGCCGCTGCGGCGTGCCGCTCGAGCTCCGGACGGCGGGCGTGCCGCCCGCGCCGCGGCGCGCATGGGAGCGCGAGATGCAGGCGCGCGCCCGGCTCGTGGATCCGTCGCTTGCGCTCGGGCCGCCGGTGCGCGTGGCGACGGTCGAGAACCTCGCCGAAGCGGAGCTCGTGCAGGCGCTTCTCCTCGACGCTGGCATCCCCAGCATGGTGCGCCGCGCCGGCGGTTTCGACGTGCCCGACTTCCTCGCCGCCGGGCCGCGCGACGTGCTCGTCCCGGCTGCCGCCGCGGCGGCCGCCGAAGAGGTGCTCGGCGACAAGGCGCGAAACACGCGACACGCAGCGGCGATCGACGCCCCCCGGCGGGCGGGCGCGCCGTGGCCGCGTCTGGCCGCGCTCACGCTCGTGGCGCTTTTAGCCACCGCGGCGGCCGCCGCGCTCGCGCTCGCGCTTCTCGACTCGACCTGAGCACGCGCCGTGGGCTAGAACTCGCCGCCTGCGCGCTGTGCGGCGCGGCTGTGTCAAGTTGAGCCGGCCGCCGCCGATCAGCGAAGTAGTGCACGCGAGCTGTACAAGTCGGGAACCCGCGGGCGAAGACCAGGGCCTGCTGGGCTCGCGCCCGGGCGGGCCGGCACGCGCGTGGCGCACGCCGAAACTGGCGCTCGCGTTCGCCATTGCGCTCGTCTGTGTCGCACTGGTCGGCGCGCTGCTCGGCACGGGGGCAGGCGCTGGCGGCGGGCCGAGCGTCAAGCCCTACCAGGCGCGCCGAGCGCTGTCGAACGCGCTTCACACGTGGGTGAAGGTGGCGCCGGTGGTCGACTGGCGCAAAGGGCCGGTCGGGCTGCTCTCACCCGCGGAGGCACCGACCGCGCTGGTCGTCGAGACGCTTCCGCCGGGCACCGGCTACTGCGAGCTCTTCGGCGGCGACGAGCTGCGCCGAGTGACCGAGCGCCTCGCCGGTTGGCTTGCCACGCTCGCGCAGGCCGGCTACCAGCCAGCGAGCCAGCCGCGCGACTGCCGCGGCCTCGCTGCCGAGCTGCGCAAGGCGCACCTGTGGGCGCGCTCGGTCTTGCGGCTGCGGTCGTTCGAGTACAAGGGGCTCGACAGGGCGCTGCGCGACGAGCACGCAAGTTTCTTCCCCTTCCTGCGCGGCGCCGTCTGGCAGCGCAGCAAGTTGCGTCGCGACGGCGCGACGTGGGTGCTGAGCGGCGTTTGGAGTGTCGCCTACAAGGGCAACCGCGTGGCGTTATCGAGCCGCCGCACGATCACGCTCAGCGCGCGCTTCCGGATGCGCACGACGACGCGCGCCGAGATCACGAGCCTGGCGGTGCGCGAGCAGAGGAGGTACCGGTTCCGGTGAGGCGACGCAACCTGGCGCTGGCACTTGTGGCAGCGGCCGCGCTCGCCGCCGGCGGGGCCGGCAGCGCCTCCGCCTACGTCGCTGGGCTGCCCGATCCCGACCTCGGCGCGGCGCCCGACGTTCGCCCGGTGTTCGGCCAGCCGGCCGTTCCCGAGATCC
>BEIR01000266.1 GCA_002898855.1 bacterium HR41 | reverse complement strand
CAGATCGAAACCGTGCTCCACGATTACCGCCAACGTCAGCCCGGCGAGGAGCAGGCACAACACCGCCGTGCCCGCGACCACGAGCCAGAGCACCCGTTCGACCTCCCTACACCCCTAGACGACGAGCCGACCGTGGTACCAAGGGTTGGGCCGGTTCGCGAACGCCCTGATCGCCAACAGTCCGAATACGAAGCCGCCGATGTGCGCGAAATAGGCGACGCCGCCGTCGCCGAGCGGCTCTGCGAGCCCTGCCATCCCGTAGACGAGCTGGAGGGCGAACCAGGCAACGAGCACGATCAGCGCTGGCAGCTCGACGATCGTGAAGAAGAAGATGATGAACACGACCGTCAGCACGCGCGCCCGCGGGTAGAGGAGCGCGTAGCCGCCTAGAACCGCAGCGATCGCTCCCGACGCTCCGACCGTCGGAACGGCCGCACCCGGATCGACAGCCACCTGGGCGATCATCGCCGCGATCCCGCCGAGGATGTAGAAGGCGACGAACCGTAAGCGCCCCATCGAGTCCTCGACGTTGTTCCCGAAGATCAACAGGAAGAGCATGTTCCCGTCGAGGTGAAGGAAGCCGCCGTGCAAGAACATCGATGTCAGCAGCGTCAACAACGCGGGCGGCTGTTCGCCGGTGATCGAAGGCGGGAATTCGTCGGGGAGAGTGACCTGCTGCACGCCGCCGAAGGGGTCACGTAGTTCGAGCGTCTGGCCTTCGCAGACCATCGCTGTGCCCGCCTGTTCGGCGAGCTGGGCCACGCGCGAGCCGGCTGGCGGTATCACGCACTCGCGACCGGGATGGGTGATCTCGTACGGAACGGCGCCCCACTGTGCCACCCGTTCGTTGCCGGTCGCGCCCAAACCCAGTCCGCCGCGCTCGAAGCCGAAGTAGATGAGGGCGCAGGCGACGATCAGCAGAACAGTGAGGATCGGGAAGCGCCTAGTCGGCAGGTTGTCCTTTATGGGAAACACCGGTCGGTTTTGCCACAATTGGCGCGATGGCACGCGCCTTCCGCAGCGTCCACCCGTACGATGACACGGACGTAATCGACGCGCGCGCCCCGCGCACGAACCAGGCCTTCGTAGGTCTAGTGGCGCTCGCGGCGTTCGTGTTCGACGCTCCTCTGCTCGTCGCGCTTGTCGCCTTGCAGCTGGCGGTAGGGCTCGTCTTCGGACGACGCTTCTGTTTGCCTTGCGTCTTCTATTTCGAGGTGCTGCAGCCCCGGCTGGGCGAGGGACCGATCGAGGACGCCCGCCCGCCCCGCTTCGCCAACATGCTCGGTCTCGGCTTCACCGCGCTGGCGACTGTCGCGTTCCTCGCCGGCCTCGAGACGCTTGGCTGGGTGCTCGCGCTCGTCGTCGCTGCGCTCGCGCTGCTCGCCGCGGCGACCGGCTTCTGTTTGGGTTGCGAGCTCTACGCCTTCGTTGCCCGCCGGCGCGGCGTGAGGCTGGTAGGCCGCCGAGGGGGGCTGCGCGCTTGGACGAGAGTCTGCGCCTGGTCGTGGCGATCGCGCTGATGGCGTCGGTGGCGATCGCCGCCGCCGCGCTTCGTCGTGCGAGGCGCCGACGAGTCGCTGCCTTGCCGGCACGCTTCGATCTGGGCGGGCTCGCTCTCGACCGCGCGGCCGCTGGCAGCGACGGTAGAGCGCAACGGGTGTGGGTGCTGTTTTCGGCGCCGCTCTGCCACGCCTGCCGACAGTGGAAGGAGCTGCTCGCGGACGTCGCCGAGCCGGTCGTCGAGATCGACCTGCGCGAGCGTCCCGAGCTCGCAGCGCGAGCGGGCATCGCTGTCGCGCCGACGGTGCTGCTCGTCGATGTCGCGACCGGCGAGGTCGTCTACGCGGCGGCCGGTCGCGGCCCCGACGCGGATACGCTCGCTGCCGTGCGGTTCACTAGCCGTCCGCTTCCTTCCGCCGCCCATGCGTCCGCCGCGGCACGCAGCGTCTGCTCGGCCTGATAGCTCGAGCGCACCAGCGGCCCTGCCGCCACTGCGCTGAAGCCCATCGCGTACGCCTCGCGCTCGATCGCCGCGAACTCGTCGGGGTGCCAGTAGCGCACGACTGGCAAGTGGTTGCGCGACGGCCGCAGGTACTGCCCGACGGTGACGATCTCGACGTGGTGTTCGCGCAGCAGCCACAGCGTTTCTAGGAGCTCGTCGAACGTCTCGCCAAGGCCGACCATCAGGCCCGACTTCGTGCGTACGCGCTCGCCGCCCATCAGCTTGGCGTTGCGCAACACGCGGCACGAGCGCGCGAAGTCGGAGCCGCGCCGCGCGAGCGGGTACAGGCGCGGAACCGTCTCGACGTTGTGGTTGAAGACGTCCGGCCCCGCGGCGATCACTCGCGCGAGCGGCATTTCCTCGCCACGGAAGTCGGGCGTCAGCACCTCGACGGTGCACCCTGGGTTGAGGGTGCGGATAGCACGGATGACGGCCGCGAAAGCGCCCGCTCCGTAGTCGGGCAGATCGTCACGGTCGACGCTCGTGACGACGGCGTGACGCAACCCCATGCGCTGCACCTGGCGCGCGACCTTGAGCGGCTCGAGGGGGTCATTGTGCGTTGGTTTGCCGCTCTGCACGTTGCAAAACCCGCAACGGCGGGTGCAGACATCGCCGAGGATCATGAAGGTCGCAGCGCCGTGCTCCCA
>BEIR01000265.1 GCA_002898855.1 bacterium HR41 | reverse complement strand
TACGACGGCTACCAAGCGCTCGCGCGCCTCAACAGCGAACGTTTCGACCTGGTCGTGCTCGACCTGATGCTGCCGGGCATCGACGGCCTCGAGCTCTGTCGGCTGATCCGCTCGACGAGCGACGTGCCGATCGTGATGCTCACCGCGCGCGGCGACGAGCGCGACAAGGTCGCGGGTCTCGAGCTCGGCGCCGACGACTACATCACCAAGCCGTTCTCGTTGCGCGAGTTCCGCAGTCGCGTGCGCGCCGTGCTGCGGCGAACGAAACGTGCCGCCACGAGGGACGAACAGGAGACGCAAGGGGTGATCGAACGCGGGCCGCTGCGAATCGATCTCGATCGCCGCACGGCGACGGTGCGCGATCGCCCGGTGCGACTCACCTACGTCGAGTTCGAGCTCTTGACCGCACTTGCCCGCCGACCCGGCGTCGCGCAGGGACGGCCGCAGCTTTTGGCGAGCGTGTTCGGCAGCTCCGCGTACCGCGATCCGCGCACGATCGACGTGCACATTCGTCATCTGCGCGAAAAGATCGAGGACGATCCCTCGCGGCCGCGGTTGATCGAGACGGTGCGGCGTGTCGGCTACCGCTTCGCGCCGCTCGACCGGGAGCGCTAGCGGTGCTGCCGCCGCCGAGCGAACCGCGAGCGGCCGGCGCGTCGCTGCGTGCACGTGTGGCCTTGCTGATGCTCTCGGTTTGCGTGATCGCTTTCGGGATCGCGTATCTCGGTGTCGCCTCGCAGCTCGTGTCGGCCCTGGAGCGGCAGCGGCTCGACGAACTCAAGCGCTCGCTCGCGCGCAGCGTGCCGCGTTTGGCCGACACCTTCGCCGGCCGGGCATCCCCCGCATCCGCCTCCCGTCTCCGCGAGCTGGCGGAGGCGCTCGAAGTTCGTGCCTATGCCTTCCGCGTCCGCGCCACCGGCGGTGGCGATGTCCACCTCGCTCCACTCGCCGGCGGGGAGCCTTGGCCTGCAGTTCGCAAGACCGCGCGTAGCGCCGCTGCCGGCGGCAGCGTGGCGCGCGTCTCGGGTCGCGGTCGCGCGCGTACCGCCGTCGTCGCCCGCCCTCTGCCAGCACGCGGTCGCGACAAGGTCGTTGTCGTTTTCGCGCGTTCTCTCGGTGACGTCCAGCGCACGGCCAAGCTCTTGCGCGAACGGGGCGCGATCGCACTGCTGCTCGCGTTGGCGTTCGTGCTGGTCGGCGCCATAGCGGTATCGCAGGCGGTTATCGGTCGTGTGAGAGCGGTGGAACGCGCCGCTCGTGCGATCGCCCGCGGCCAGCATCCCGGCCCGGTGCCGGTCGAGCGCGACGACGAGCTCGGCGCGCTGGCGCGCGCTTTCAACGAGATGCAGGAGCGCCTCGCCCAGGCCGAGCGTGCGCGCCGCGACTTCATCGTCACCGCTTCCCACGAGTTGCGCACGCCTCTGTCTTCCCTCGGCGGGTTCGTGGAGCTGTTGCGCGACGAGGAGCTCGACACCGCCACGCGACGCCGCTTCCTCGCCACAATGGCCGACCAGGTCGAGCGCTTGCAGCGGCTCGCGGTGGACCTTCTCGATCTCTCGCGGATCGACTCCGGCGATCTCGAGCTGGCGCCAGAGAGCAGCGACCTCAGCGAACTCGTGACGTCGGTCGCGCGCGAGTTCGAAGCGGTGGCTAGCGAACGCGGTCACCGCCTCGAACTACGTGTAAACCCGTCCGTGCAAGCGTTCTGCGATCCCGATCGCGCCGCCCAGATCGTGCGTGTTCTGATCGACAACGCACTGCGCCACACCCCCAAGGGCACGCGCGTGCGTGTCTCCTGCGGGCGGCGACGCAGCGACGGGCGCCCGTACGTGCGGGTGATCGACAACGGTCCCGGCATTCCCGAAGAGCTGCGCGCCCGCATCTTCGAACCGTTCGTGCGCGGCAACGAGAGCCCGGGCGCCGGGCTCGGACTGGCGATCGCGCGCCAACTCGCCGAACGTATGGGCGGGAGCCTGTCGGTGCGCAGTTCGGGAGGCGAGACGTGTCTCGAGCTGACACTCCCGACCGACCGTGCCCCACGGTCGAGCGCCGACACCGACGAGCCCTCGCGAACAGCGTCGCCGCAGCGGCCGATGGGTACCTAAGTAGGGGGTGGCCGAGGTGCCCAGCACACAAGCGACGAGGTCGCCGCAGCGAGAACGGCGGGTCGTCCTCACGATCCCCGCACGCTCCGACTACCTCGTGCTGACCCGCCTGGCGTTGGCGGCTATCTGCCGGGCGGCCGAATTCGAGCTAGCCGACGTCGCCGACCTCAAGCTGGCCGTGACGGAAGCGGCCGAGGCGTTCATGGACGAGGCACCAGCGGCACAGCGCCCACCTGCCGCCGCGACGCGCACGCTGGCGATCGACTTCCGTCTCGACCGGGATGCGCTGCACATCGAGCTGAGCTGTCCCGGTGGCACCGGCGGCCGCGGCCTGCCCGAGCTAGCGCGGGCGATCATCACTGCGACGGTCGACGAGTTCGACGCCGGCGACGACCGCTTGACGCTGGTCAAGCGCTTGCCCTCCGCGCGCGTCTGAAGACAAAAACGACGCCGATCGCACCACCCGGTACCGGTTCGGTGCGACCTACTAGCGCCGCGGCGACTACGCTTGCGCGTCTTCCCCTTAACAGGGCTGTCGATCCACCGACAACCCGGGC
>BEIR01000264.1 GCA_002898855.1 bacterium HR41 | reverse complement strand
CCAGTCGGGCAGCGCCGAGATCACCTGGTCGCCCATCGGCACCGCGGCGCCGAGCGCGAACGCCGCGTCGACAGCGAAAGCACGCGTGCCGCTCAGACCCGTCTGGCGCACGACGAGGATGCGACGGTCGAAGGTGGGAACGACGGCACGGTCGCGGTGGTCGAGGTAGAAGTAGCCGCCGCCGGCGAAGTTCGTGAAAAGGTCGGCGCCGGGCGCGGTCGGCCGTGGCGGCAGGTCCATGGTGCCGAGCTCGCGCAGCGTGCGCGGCTCGAGCAGCTTGAGGCGCGGGCGGTCTATCCCCACGCAGACAGTGACGAGCCGCCCCTTGCGGTCGAAGGTGATCGAGGCGCACTCGCCCGCGACCGTGTAGCGGTTGACCGCGAGCACCGGGCCGAGCGGACCCGGGTGGGGCGAAGCGTCGGTCTGGTAGGCGTCCTCGTGGAGGTTGCTGCGGCCGTTAGCGGCCATGTAGGGGTGGCGCGGCGGCGCGAAGGCGCGGAGCGGTCGCGCGCGCACCGCGCTCCCCTGCGACTCCGGAACCGCACCGAAAGCAGGCAGCGGCACGAGGCCCGCCGCGGTGTCGGCAGGGGCCGTGCCGCCGGCGGCGGCTGCCAACGCCTCGCTGCGCGGGGCGTGCCCGCTGGCAAGAACCAGAGCCCCGAGCGCCGCCGCGACCGCCGCGGCGCGACCAGCGGCAGTCCCGCGCCGGCGAGCCACGGTCAGCGCGAGCCGCCCGCCATTGCCGGCAGGATCACGACGGTGTCGTCGCTCGCCACCGGCGTGTCGAGACCCTGCAGCACCCGCACGTCCTCGTCGTTCAGGTAGACGTTGACGTAGCGGTTGAGCTCGCCCTCGGCGCTGAAGAGCTGTTCGCGGGTGGCGGGATGACGGCTCGCGAGCGCCTCGAGCACCTCGCGCACGTTCCTCCCCTCGACGTTCACCTCGCGCTCGCCGCTTGTGGCGTTGCGCAGAACCGGCGGAATCTTGATCTTCGGCACGGTCGCGGAAGCCTACTCGCTAGCTGTCCACCGCCGAGCGCAAGCGACCTACGCGACGCCCGCGCAGAACGCCTCGTAGTCGGGGAACTTGCCCATCTCCTCGGCGCTGATCGACGCCGGATCGCGCGAGCAGATCGGGCAGTCGGGGTCGCGCCGCACCTTGAGCTCGGTGAACGAGGCGGCAAGCGCGTCGTAGAGCAACAGCCGGCCGATCAGCGGCTCGCCGATCCCGACGATCAGCTTGATCACCTCGACCGACTGCAAGAGCCCCATCACGCCCGGCAGCACACCGAGCACACCGGCCGCGCCGCACGACGGCGCGAGCTCGGGCGGCGGCGGCGTCGGATACAGGCAGCGGTAGCAGGGACCGCGGCCGGGAGCGAACACCGACAGCTGCCCTTCGAACGCGAGGATCGACGCCGACACCACCGGGATCCCCAGGCGCACCGATGCGTCGTTGAGCAGATAGCGGGTCGGGAAGTTGTCGAGCCCGTCGACAACGACGTCGTACCCCGAGATGATGTCGAGGATGTTGTCGGGGCCGAGGCGCACCGGGTACTTCTCGACCTTGACGTCGGGGTTGATCTGTTTGACGGCGATCTCGGCCGAGTCGACCTTGGGCATGCCGAGACGCTCCTCGGCGTGGGCGACCTGGCGCTGCAGGTTCGAGCGGTCGACGACGTCGTTGTCGACGATCCCGAGCGTGCCAACACCCGCCGCCGCCAGGTAGAGCGCCGCAGGCGAACCGAGGCCGCCGGCGCCGAGCAGCAGCACCTTGCTGTCGAGCAGCTTCATCTGCCCCTCGAGCCCGACCTCGGGGATGATGATGTGCCGCGAGTAGCGCTCACGCTGCTCGGGCGTGAGCCGGCGCGGAACCTGCACCTCGTAGCCGCGGTCTTTCCACAGCGTGATGCCGCCGCGCAGCGACTCGACGCGTTCGTAGCCGAGGTCCTGCTCGAGCGTGCGGGCGGCGAGCGCCGAACGGTTGCCCGACGCGCAGTAGAGGACGACGCGCTTGGAGCGGTCGGGCACGACCTGCTCGATACGCGACTCGAGGTGGCTGCGCGGCACGTGCAGCGCACCGGGGATGTGGCCGGCGTCCCACTCGTCCTGCTCGCGGACGTCGACCACCACAACCTCGTCGCCGGCGCCGTTGGCGTGCAGCGCCGAGTGCAGATCGGTCGGCTCGATCTCGCGAATCTGCTGCTTGACCTTCTGGATCAGTTCCTGCCCGCTCGGCATTACCTCTCCTGAATTCCTACTGCCGTTTGCGGAAATCAGCCGAGAAGATAGCTGCCAGCGGCGCAAATAAGTCGGGGCGCCGCGCTGCGGCGCCCCGACCGGGAGAGGAACCCAGACCCGCTCTTCTATTCGTGGTGTAAGAACGCTCCGCGCAGCTGCGTCGAGCCCCCTGCGGATGAAGCGTTGCGTTCCAGATTGTCGTCTCGGCGCGCCCTTGCCGATATGGGGTGTGGACCCCATTTTGCGCACCGTCGCGGGGCCGACCGATCTCGAAGATGCGCAGGCGGTTCGACTCACTGATCGGCCAGGTGCTGGCGGCCAACGCTGTGCTCGTCGTGCTGACGATGCTCTCGGCGACGCTGGTCGCCGGCTTGCGGCCGCAGGGCAACCAACTGGTGGTGCTAGTGCTGGCGGTGCTGCTCAGCTTGGTGGTGAACATGTGGATGCTCGA
>BEIR01000263.1 GCA_002898855.1 bacterium HR41 | reverse complement strand
TCGCGTGCTCCTTGTACCGGCGCCAGAGCTCGTGAAGCTCGATCTCCTTGAGGTGTGTCTCCAACGTGTGTCTCGGTGTCCGAGAAGTAGGGTCAGGCCCGGGGGTGAGCGCGCCGGTACGCGTCACGCAACCGTGCCGACTCTAACCGAGTGTAGATCTGAGTGGTACGGATCGAGGCGTGGCCGAGAAGTTCCTGCACGACCCGGAGATCGGCACCGCCCTCGAGGAGATGAGTGGCGTAGGAGTGGCGGAGCGCGTGTGGCGTCACGGCGATCCCGACGCGGCGCGCCGCTTGCGCCAGTCGGCGACGAACGTCGCTGGCCGAGAGCCGCCTGCCGCGCTGCGAGACGAACAGAGCCTGCTCGCGCCGATCACCCACAAGCTGCGGGCGGCCCCGGTCGAGCCAGGCGCGCAGCGCACGCTGCGCTACCTCGCCTACCGGCACGATCCGGGTGCGCCCCCCCTTGCCCTCGACGCGCAGCTGCTCACGGTCGAAGTCGATCGCGTCGACGTCGAGGGCCACGAGCTCCCCCACGCGCAGGCCGGCGCCGTAAGCCAGCTCGAACAGCGCGCGGTCGCGCAACGCCAGCGGCCCGCCGGCCGGTGCCGCGTCGAGGAGGCGTTCGACCTGTCCGCGCGGAAGCGCACGCGGCAGCGAGGGACGTCGTTTCGGTGCGGGCACGAGCTCGGCGGGATTCGCGCGCAGCTCGTCGCGCCGGACGAGCGTGGCGTAGAAGCTGCGGACGGCCGACAGCTTGCGGGCTAGCGAGCTGCGCGCGAGCCGCCGTTCGGCGAGGTGGCCGGCGAAGGCGCGCAGCTTGCGGTGGTCGAGGTCGTACGCCGCGAGCCCTCTCCGTGCCGCCCACGCCGCCAGCTCGCCGACGTCGCGCAGGTACTCGCGGCGCGTGCGGCCGCTGACGCCGGCGGCGGCGAGGTCGCGGTCGAAGCGCGCCAGCAACGCTTTCCAACGCTCGTCGAGCGGCTCAGCCACCGATGTAGATCGCGGTTCCCACCGGAACCCGGTCGTAGAGATCGATCACGTCGGGGATGCGCATGCGCACGCAGCCGTGCGATGCGCGGCTGCCGATCGAGCTGACGGTGTCGGTGCCGTGGATGCCGGCTCCGTCGTAGAAACCGAGCCAGCGCGCCTTGATCGGGTTGTCGGGACCGGGCGGAATCACCTTGCCGGCAAGGTCGCCCGCCCAGGGGCGCCGGGGAACGTGCCAGGCGGGGTTTACCGCCTTGCTCTGGATGCGGTACAGGCCTGTCGGGGTGTCGTAGCCGATCGCGCCGATCGCGACCGGGTAACTGCGCACGAGTCGAAGGTGGTCGTAGAGGCGCAGGGTGAACGCCGATCGGTCGACGACGATCAAAAGTGGCCAGCGGTTCGGAAGGTCGGCGAGCGTCGTGCGCGCCTTGCGCACCCGCACCGGCACCGCGATCCGCGCGACGACACGGCCGCGGGCGAGGGCGTCGTCGATCGCGCGCACAAGCTCCCGCCTTCGGACCGTGCGGCCGTCGCGGTGCGGGATGCGAGCGAGCGACGGGAAGACGAGCGCGGCATCGCGCGGAGCGACATCGAAACGCTCGGCTACGCGTCGCACCGTCCGGTCGACGGCGCTTTGCGACCACGCGGCGCGCAGCGGCAGCTCGGCGTCGACGCGCGCCCCGCGCACCGCGCGCCACAAGCGCCCCGCGACACCACCGCTTCGGCTGCGCGCGAGCGCCTCGCTCACCATCGCCCCGACGTCCGGGCGCCAACGCAGTTCGCGGCGCGCGTCGACGACGATGCGCTGCGCTCCCAGGGTCAAGACGATCCGCGGGCGGACAGTCGCCGTGCGGGCGCGTAGCCGCGCTGCAGCGTCGGACCGGTCGAGCCCACCGACGTCGACCCCGGCCACACGCACACCTGGGGCGATCGTGTCGCGACTGTGGCGGTCGTAGGCGTAGGCGATCCCGACGAGGAGCAAGAGAGTGCCGACGGCTGCCGCGAGCGCGGCTCGTCCGAGCGAACCGCGCGGCACGCTACCGCCCGGGCGGCGCAGGCCGCGTCGGGCGGAACGGCGCGGGTGATCCTCCTCCGAAATACTGCCGTACCCGCGCTGTCCGCCGCTTGTCACCGCTCGCCGTCTTCGACAGCGACCGACGCCTTTCCTACAGGCGTCTTGTCGTCGGTCCCTTCTGCGTCGGCCTCTCTTCTACGCCTGCGGCGCGACCCGCCCGCCGGCGAGGCACCGGCCCGCAACCGGCGCTCGAGCTCGCCCACGGTCGTCTCGAGCGCGGCGATCCGCGCGCGCAGCTGTTCCTCGGGACCGTGCGGGCGCTTGACGTAGGGGCTCCAGCGCAAGAACTCCTCGACCGCCCGCTCGTAGCGGTAAGGCTCCTGCATCGCACGGACGATCGGGTGCAGACGGAGGTGCTCGGCGAACTTCAGCACCGTCTCGCGCGACGTGTAGCGGTAGTGGAAGCCAGTCGCTTTGAGCCGTCGGTTGTCGAGCCCGCGCCCGAAACGCAACAGGCGCAGCATCTCGGGGGTCACGGGCACACCGAGGCGGCGCAGCAGCGTCGTCGCAAGGGACGTGCCCCACGGCGGCAGGATCGGGACGGGCAGCTTGCCCAACAGACCCGCGACCTCGCTGAGCACAAGGACACCGTCGGCGGCGACGTTGTAGATGCCATGGAGATCGTTGACCGTCGCGTGCTCGAGCGCACGC
>BEIR01000262.1 GCA_002898855.1 bacterium HR41 | reverse complement strand
GCAAACTCCTCGCCTGCGTGCTCGAACAGGGGCGCGCGATTCGCGAGCGCGCGGTCGATCGCACGGTGGCGGCCGCTGCTGCGGTGCGCAACGAGGTCGAGCAGCGCGAGCCGCTCGAGCGCGAGCGCGCCGAGCTGCTCGCAGAAGCGGCGCGTGCGCTGGGCACGGAACCCGATGCGGTGACGCTCGAGGCGATCTGTTCGCTACTTGACCCGCGAACCGCGGAGGCGGCGCGGCATCGTTCGCACGAGCTGCGCGGTCTGCTCGCCGAGATCGCGCGCGAGCATCAGACGAACCGCATCCTGTTGCGCCAGGAACTGGCGTTCCTCGACCACCTATTGCGACTGGCAAGCGGGCCGCAAGGGGCTGCCTACCGGCCGGACGGCGATCTCGTCACGGCTGCCCCGCACGTGCACCGGGTAATCGATCGGAGGGTGTAGACGGTGCCGACGATCTCGACGTTCCTCGGCTTGCAAACAGCCCTCCGCGGGCTTCTTGCGCACCAGCGTGCGCTCGACGTCACCTCGCACAACATCACGAACGCCAACGCGGCCGGCTACACGCGCCAGGAGGCGACGCTCGGTGCCTCGCTGCCGCTCGAGCTGCTGCCGGTGCAGACACAGTCGTTCGGCGGCGCGCAGCTCGGCACCGGCGTCGAGGTTCACGAGTACCGCCGCTTGCGCGACCAGTTCCTCGACTTGCAGGCGCGCGGATCGGCGACGGCCAAGTACTTCGCCGACGCGCGTGCCACCTTGCTCGGCCAGATCGAGGAGGCGCTCGCCGAACCCTCCGACAACGGCATCCAGGCCGAACTCGCGAACTTCTTCGACGCCTGGGCGAAGCTCGCGAACAACCCCGAGAGCGCGGCCGCGCGCCAGGCCGTTCTGGCCCAGGCGGGTTCGCTGGCGCAGGCGGTGCGCGACCTCGACGCGCGGCTGTCGGCGATCGCCCAGACCGCCCAAAGCGAGTTCACGACGACCACTCAAACGGGCGGCGAGGTCGAGCAGCTGGCGCGCGAGATCGCACAGCTGAATGTGGCGATCGCGCGGGCGGTTCAGCTTCGCGAACAGCCGAACGATCTGCGCGACCGCCGCGACCTCTTGCTCGATCGTCTCGCGCAACTGGCGTCGGTGCAGGTCCAGGACGATCCCGCCCGACCGGGGAGCGTCGATGTTCTCTTCGGCGACGCAGCAGCACCGCTCGTCAGCTACGACACCGTCACCTGGCCGCAAACGTTCACCTCTCCAGGAGGCCGTTTGGGCGGTCTTTTGGCCATCGCAGCGAGCGGCGGCACGGTCGACCAGTACCGCGCGCAGCTCGCGACCTTCGCGCGGAATCTCGCCGACGCCGTCAACGCGCTCCACGTCACGCCGTTCTTCTCCTACACCGCCGGGAACGAGGCGGCGACCCTCGCTGTGGCCGTCACTTCGCCCGCCGGCGTGCGCACCGGAACGAGCGGCGCTCCCGGCGCCAACGACATCGCGCTGGCGATCGCCGCGCTGCGCTCGCAAACGGCCGGTCCCGTCGACCAGTACGCGAGCTTCGTCGGCACGATCGCCAACGACGCTCGCAACGCCAACAACGAGGCTGCGCGCACCGCGGCCGTCGCCGAAGCTGCCGAGCAGCGTCGCCAGTCGGTGCACGGCGTATCGCTCGACGAAGAGATGACAGCGCTGGTTCGTTTCCAGCGCGGCTACCAGGCGTCGGCAAGAGCGCTCACGACGCTAGACGAGACGCTCGACGTGCTCATCAACCGCACCGGGAGGGTCGGTCTGTGACCTACCTGCGGATCACCGAGTCGATGGTCGAGCGCTCGTCGCTCGCCGACATCCAGAGCGCTGCGCGGCGGCTTGCCGATGCTCAGCGGCGCGTGTCGTCGGGTCGCGACCTCGTTCGCCCCAGCGACGATCCGCTGCGCGCGGCCAAGGCGATCTCGCTGCGCAACGAATTGGCGCTCGTCGGCGAGCTGCGGGGCAACGTCGACGACGCGATCAACTGGCAGGAGGTAGCCGACCGAGCCCTGAGCAACATTGGCGACTACCTGCAGCGGGCGCGCGAGCTGATCGTGCAGGGCGCCAACGACCCGGTCGGCCAACGGGGTCGAGAAGCGATCGCCACCGAGATCGACCAGATCATCGACGCAATCAAGCAGGAGGCGAACGTCACTTACGGCGGGCGCTACATCTTCTCGGGCACGGCGACGCAGACCGCGCCCTACACCCCGGGCGGACCCGACGCCTACAACGGCGACGCCGGCGTGATCGAGCGCACGATCGGCCCAGGGGTGCGGATCCCGGTGAACGTCGTACGCGGCGGCGCGCTACTCGGCCAGGGACAGGTCGCCAACGACGGGCTGATCCTCGACACGCTGCGCGACGCGGCCGACCAGCTGCGCAGCGGCACGCCGGCGGATCTCAACGCACTGCGCTCCACGACTCTCCAGGCGCTCGACCGGAACATCGACGAGCTGTCGCGCGCGCGTGCCGAGATCGGCGCCACCCAGCGCCGGCTCGAGGCGGCGGGATCGCGCCTCGCCGACCTCGAGCTCACGGTGCGCACGTTGAGCTCGCAAACCGAGGACGCCGACATGGCGGAAGCGATCACCACCTTCGCGAGCCAACAGACTGCTTACCAGGCCGCGTTGCGCGCGACCGCGAGCATCGTCCAGACGTCGCTGCTCGACTTCCTGAGGTGAGGAGAGGACCGATGAAGATCA
>BEIR01000261.1 GCA_002898855.1 bacterium HR41 | reverse complement strand
TTGTGGCGTTGGTCGCGAACCTGGCCGAGACGACGGCGTTGGCGAGCGCTCTGGATGTCGACCATGGCGTGCTGCTCGACCTGCTGGCACAAACACCCGTGGGATCGCCCTATGCAGGCATCAAGGGCGAGCTGATGAGGTCGCGCAGTTACCCGGTGAGTTTCGCGCTCGACCTTGCCGCGAAGGACCTCGAGCTTGTAACCGAGGCGCGCGAGCTCCTGGCGCTCGACGGCCACCTCGCCGATGCGACCCGCAAGCTGTTCGAGCAAGCGAAGGAGGCGGGTCTCGGTAGCTTCGATCTCTCAGCCGTCTACGAGGTGTGCGCCCCCGCTGGCGAGCGCCGCGACCAGCGCGAGCCGCACACCCCGGCGGGCGTTCGCGCGCGCGTACCCCCGCGAAGCGACAACGCCGAGCCGCAATCGCCACGTAGGGCGGAGACGGCTGAGGCGGGAGGCGACGATTCCCCGGCCGCGGGTACGCTCGCGCTGTGAGAGAGGATCATCCTCGCGCCACGCGCGAGATCGCGCAGCTTGCGGTCGCCTCGGGGCAGCTCGCGATCGACACCGAGTTCGTCTCAGAGCGCCGCTACCGAGCGCTTCTGTGCTTGGTCCAAGTGGCGGTGCCCGACCCGGACGCCCCGGGCGGCGTGCGCTGCGCAGTGCTCGATCCGCTCGCGGGGTTCGACCGCGAGCCGCTGGCGCGCGTGCTCGCCGACCCCGCGGTCGAGGTCGTGATGCACGCTGGCCGCCAGGACGTGGCGCTGCTTCGGCGCGAGCTCGCAACCGACATCCACAACCTCTTCGACACCCAGGTCGCCGCTGGGTTCGCCGGCTTCAGCGCACAAGAGGGCTACCAGACGCTCGTCCGTCAGTTGGTGGGTGTGCGCGTCGAGGGTGGCGAGGGTTTCACGCGATGGGACCAGCGCCCCTTGACCGAGGCACAGCTCCGTTACGCGCTCGATGATGTGCGCTATCTACTGGCCCTCGCCGCGGAGCTGAAGCGCCGGCTCGAGCAGCTCGGTCGCCTCGAGTGGGCGCGCGAGGAGTCGCGCGGTATCGAAAAGATCAGCGACGCCCGCGACCCCCTCCAGATCGTGCGCCGGCTGCCGCGCGCCGGACGCCTCAGCGGCGAACAGCGGGCGGTGGCTCTCGGTCTCGTGGAGTGGCGCGAGCAGCGCGCCGCGCAGCTCGACCGTCCGCCCGCGACGGTGCTTGCCGACCACGTGCTCGTCGAGCTCGCTCGCCGCCGGCCGCGGACGCGCAGCGAGCTGCGCGCCGTTCGCGGCCTCGATGGCCACGTCTCGGGTCGGACGGCGGAGGAGCTGTTGGCGGTCGTCGAGCGTAGCCGCCACCGCGAGCCGCCGCCGGCGCCGCCCCAGCCGCCGCAGCGCGATCCGAGCGAGCAGCCAATCGCGTCGCTGGCCCAGGCGCTCGTGCGCCAGCGCGCCCGCGAGGCCGGGATCGCGACCGAGCTCGTGGCTACGCAGAGCGAGCTGCAGGCGTTCGTGGCGGCGGTTCGGCGCGGGGACGCGCCGACGGGACGGCTCGCCGCCGGTTGGCGACACGAGTTGGTCGGCCGCGAGCTTGTGCAGCTCGTCAAGGGCGAGCTGGCGCTATCGGCCGGTAGCGACGGCTTGCGGGTGATCGATGTCGCCCCGCTCGCGCGCGAGCAGGGCACGCAGTAGCGGCGGCACGAGCAGCGTCGTAAGCACCGACATAGCGACGATCACCCCGAAGAGCTCCTTGTCGATCACCTGCTCGCTGAGGCCGATCGACGCGACGACGATGCCGACCTCGCCGCGCGGCACCATGCCCACACCGACGAGCGTCGCGTCGCGCGGACCGAGCGAACGCGCACCCAGCCACGCGCCGAGGAACTTGGTGGCGATCGCCACGGCGGTGACCGCTACCACCAGGGCGAGCGCCTTCCGGTCGAGGAGCGCGTTGAGATCGACGCTGACCCCGATCGAGGCGAAGAAGAACGGCGTGAAGACGGCGTAGAGCGGGGCGATCTCGCCCTCGACGGGCGCGCGCTCGCGGGTTTCGGCGAGGATCAGCCCGGCCAAGAACGCCCCGACGATCGCCGCGAGACCGATCTTGGCGGCGAACGCGGCGAGGCCGAGACAGAGCAGCACCGCGGGCAGGAGCGGTGACTCGGCGAAGCGCGGCGCTTCGAGCAGCTGCGGCCAGCGCCGCGCCACGCGCGTGCCGCCGAGGGCGAAGAAGGCGACGAACGCGAGCGATAGCAAGGTCGTGAGCACCACACCCGTGGGGTCGAAGTCGTCCTCGGCGACGAGACCGACGGCGAGGGCGAGGATGAGCAGCGCGAGGATGTCGTCGATCACGGCGGCGCCGAGGATCGTCCGTCCGCCGGGTCGACGCAAGGCGCGCAGCTCGACGAGCACGGCCGAGGTGATGCCGACGCTCGTGGCGGTCAGGGCCGCACCGAGAAAAACGGCGGTCGAGAACGATTCGCCGAGCGCCTCGGCGAGACCGAAACCGCCTGCAAGTGGCAGCGCGACGCCGAGCACACCGACGAGAAAGGCCGCGCGACCGACGGCCGTGAGCTCAGAGAGGCGTGTTTCCACACCGACCCAGAACAACAGGAGCACGACACCGAGTTCGGCGAAGAGGTCGAGCTCGGTGCTCGGCTCGACCACTCCCAGCAGCGACGGACCGATCACCACACCAGCGAGGATCTCGCCGACGATCGCCGGCTGGCCGAGGCGGCGAAAAAGCTCGTCGCCGAGCT
>BEIR01000260.1 GCA_002898855.1 bacterium HR41 | reverse complement strand
CCGACCGACATCAACGCCCAGACCGCTAACGGCCGCTTGGCGGCGGGGGTGAGCCGCTCGGCGACGCTCACGGTGTTGCGCTGGCCGAGCCCGAGCTACTACGACCAGGTCAAGTACTACACGGTCGACCGCCGCCTGCCGCTGCTCGGCGCGAAGCCGAACGAGGGCGCTTTTGTGGGCGTGGTGGTGGGCGGGCGGACGCTGTGGCTGCGTGACTTTCCGCGCTCCCGCCAGCGCTATCCGACGAGCCGCGGCGACGAGGTGATCACCGAGTTCAGCGATCCGGCGCGGCGTTTGCGGGTGGTGGTGCGCGACGTCGCACCGCGCGGGGTCGATGCGTTGATTCGCCGCGTCGAGGTGCGCGCGGCGGGGGCTGCGCGCCCGCAGGCGGTGGTGGGGTTCGAGAACTTCAACTTGGTGGTGTCGAAGCTGCCGGCGGCGCCGCTGCTCGATTTCTGCAACGAGGAGCTGAACGCCGACAGCGCCCGCTACCTGCCCGACGCCGACGCGATCGTGCACGAGCGCTCGGGGGTCGACGCCTCGACCAGCAAACCGTCGTCGGTGGCGGTGGCGATGGCGTTTGCGCGGCGCAGCGACGGCCACCAGGTGGGCGGCGACCGCCTTGCCGCGCCGGGCGGCTTGCCGCCGGGCGCTCCGCAGGACGCTTACGACGACGCAGCCGACGGGCGCCTTTCGGGCGCGAGCGCCTACACCGGCCAGACGACGGGGGCGCTGCGGGTGCCGCTGCGTTTGCGGCGGGGGCGCGACGCGGTGGAGCTGGTGGTGGCGGCGGGCCGCACACGCACGCAGGCGCTGGCCGAGTTGGCTGCTGCCCGCAAGCTCGGCGAGCGGCGCGCGGCGGCGGAGAAGCGGCGCTGGCTTGCGCGTCTTTTGCGCGATATGCCGATGCCGCGCACACGCGACCAGGTGTTGCGCGAGATGGCGCGGCGGGCGCTGACGCTGATCGTGACGACGGCCGATCCGCGCGGCCCGATCGTGGCGGCGATTTCGACGCAGCCCCCGTACGGCGAGGATTGGCCGCGCGACGGGGCGTTTTTCGATTTGGCGCTCGACCGCGCACGGCTGCACGAGCTGGTGCGCCGCCACCTCGCTTTCTATGTGCGCACGCAGGCGACGGCGACCCGCCAGCCGCGCGGCTCGTTGGGGGTGCCGCCGGGCAATTGGGCGATGAACTACTACGCGGACGGGGTGGTGGGCGGCCCGATTCCGTGGGAGATCGACGAGACGGGCTTCATGGCTTGGGATTTCGCGCGCCATTTCGAGGCGACGCGCGACCGCGGCTGGCTGCGCTCGGTGTATCCGACGGTGCGCCGCGCGGCCGACTTTTTGGCGGCGTGTCGCGACCCGCTGAACGGTTTGCAGTGCCGCGCGACGGAGGACGACACGTTCGCGAATCTCGGCAACCAGCAGACGATCATCGGGGCGGCTATCACCTATTTGGGGTTGCGCAGCGCAGCGAGGGCGGCGCGGGCGCTTGGCGAGGGGGCCGATGCGGCGCGCTGGGAGGCGCGGGCAGCGGAGCTTCAGCGGGCGATCGACGAGCATCTGTGGGATCCGGCGGCGCGCAGCTACGGGGGCGGTGTGGAGTACTGCGCGTACCCGTTGTGGCCGGCGGAGCTGGCACCGGCGGACCGTTCGCGGCTGGCGGATCACGCGGAGTACTGTTGGCGCGAGCTCGAGCCGACTTTCCGGGCGCCCAATTCGGACCGCACGTTTGGTCTCTACGAGTCGAAGGCGCTGATCGCGCTGGCGCGCTTTTGGCGGCGTAACGACCCGACGAAGCTGGCGCGGGTGCGCCGCGGGATCGATTGGGTCGCGCACGTCGAGGCGACTCCCGACACCCATGTTTTGGGCGAGACTTGGCGGGTTGCGCGCGGCCGTGTTTTGACTTACACGGCGACTCCCCATTTGTGGGAGCACACGCTGTTCTATTTGGCGATACTCGAGACGTATGGGGCGGAGCGCTGAGGGTCAGGCGCGTCGCGGGCGGGCGGACGAGCAAGGGAAAGCGCCCGAGACTGCGCAAGAACGTTCGCTATGGAACACACCTGTCGGCGGCGAGGAGTTCGAGCGGGCGCTGTGGGACCTGCTTTCCCGGGAGCTTGGCCGTTTGGGGGCAGCGGGCGGCAGTTTGGGTGGGGCGCTTGTGCGGGGGCCGGTTGGTGGTGCGGCCGGGGCGCTCGGCGGCTGGCTTGGGGCGCGTTTGTCGCGCCTGTTTTTGCGCCGCGAGCGGGCGACGCGGGCGCTCGAGTTGCCGGTGCCACCGGAGCGCGCGCTCGAGCTGGTGCGCGCGGCGATCGAGCGGGTGGGGCGGGTGGAGCGGATGGATGTGGCGGTCGGGGCAGCGGACCGGGATGCGCGCGGGCCCGCGGCTGCGCCGGCTGCCGATCGGCAGGGACGCGTCGGCCCGCTGGTGGGGGTGGTTCGCGCGGGGTTTTTCAACATGAATCCGGCGGCGGTAGTGGCGTGGGCGGAGCCGGCCGATGCCGGCGGATCACAGCTCGAGCTGACGGCCCTGGCGTTCGAGGGGCTCGTCAAGCAGCGCACGGCAGAGGGAGCGCTGAGGAGGGTGTGTGGGGTTGTGGAGAGTTTGGGTCCTACCCACGATTACTGAAAACCAGCCGGTGAGAGCTACGCGCCGCACCCCCGGGCGCTTCCCGGACGCGCTCCACCGGAGGCGAATCGGCCGCGTCGCGCGCGCGATCGCGCGCAACCAACTCCCTGCCGCTAACTCGCGTGGCCTTCCCGCCCCCCCCAACCCCTCGAACCA
>BEIR01000259.1 GCA_002898855.1 bacterium HR41 | reverse complement strand
CCTCCCCGAACGGCCAGGTGCCGAAACCGACCACGTAGGGCATGTGCGCGTGCAGGACGAGCGCCAGCGCGCCCACTTCGCCGCTGTGGTCGCCGCGTCCGTTCACCGCTGGCGCCAGTCCCGGCGCCTAGCCGACAACGAGCGGTCGGCCGACGCGGTCACCGCAACACTGCGAGCAGGTCGAGCGCCTCGACAAGCGGCGCGCGAGCGATGCGAAAGTCGCGCGCCGAGATCGCCGGCACGAAGCGGCGGTAGAAGGCGTCGGTGAGGCCGAGGCGCGGATGCAGTGCATCCCAGCCAAGTCGCAACGCGAGCTCGTGCAGGCGCAGCTTGCGGGCGTGGAAGACGCCGTAGAGCTCGACGTGGTCGAACACCGTACGGCAGAGCGCCTCGAACTCGTCGGGCCAGTACTCGCGCAGGTGGAAGGGGTTGTCGGACCGCTCGGCGCCGGGAGGCGCGAGCGTCAAAACGTTCGGCGTCGACACGTACACGGCTCCGCCCGGCCTCAGCAGCGAACGGAAGTGGCGGAGCACAGCCTCGGGGTCGGGAACGTGCTCGATCGTCTGCAGGAACACGATCGCGTCGCAGGGCTCGGCGTAGCGTTCCACAAGCTCCCGGACGAAGCGCACGCCCGGCCGCGTGTACTTGAGGCGAGCGTGCTCGTACGCCTCGGGGTTGGCGTCGACGCCGACCACGGTCGCCGCTCTGCGTGCCAGCACCTCGCAGCCGTAGCCCTCGCCACAAGCCATGTCGACGACGTCGAGGCCGCCACAGCGCTCGGCGACCCACTCGTACACGACCAGGTGGCGCCGAAACCAGTAGTTCTCCTCGGGAACGTCGGGCAGCGTGCGCTCGCCGGTCAGCTCGAGCGGCGGCACACCGGGCGGTTGGTTGCGCTGGAAGTAGCGCTTGCCGCTCGCCACCCGCCGCTCGCTGTCGGGGTGTCGGATCTCGCCAACCAAAGCCGGGGCAGTGTATTGCCGTACCCTTCCGCCGCCATGCGTGCCGACAGAGCCGAACAGATCAAGGCAGCGAACATCCGCTACCACGACCTCGCTGCCGAACAGTACGACGCCAAATGGGGTATCAGCTTCGACGAGCTCGGCCAGAGCCAGGTGCTGGCGAAGCTGCGTCGTGCCCTGGGACGCAAGGACGTCGGCCGCTTCCCCCGTGCGCTCGAGATCGGTGCCGGCACCGGCTACTTCTCACTCAACCTGATGCTGGCCGGGGTGATCGACGAGCTCGTCGCGACCGACATCTCGCAAGGGATGCTCGACCAGTTGGCACGCACGGCCGAGGCGCTGGGTCTCGGCGACCGTGTCGAGTGCGTGCGCGCCGAGGCGTCCGAGCTGCCGCTCCCAGACGCGAGCTTCGACCTTGTCTGCGGGCACGCGGTGCTCCACCATCTGCCGGATCTCGCCGGCTCGTTCGCCGAGTTCCGACGTGTCCTCCGCCCGGGCGGCCAGTTCGTGTTTTGCGGCGAGCCGTCGCTGTGGGGCGACCGCATGGCGACCATCCCCAAGCGGCTGGGCGCACGTCTCGCGCCGCTTTGGCGGACGCTGCTGCGCATACCCGAACGCAGAGAGAACGGGGCTCGGCACGCGCACGAAAGGGAGTTCCTCGAGCAGCTCGTCGACGTCCACGCCTTCACTCCCAGCGATCTGCGCGCGTACGCGACGCGAGCCGGTTTCCGCGACGTGCGCGTTACCGGCGAGGAGCTCGCTGCCAACTGGTTCGGCTGGACCAACCGCTCGCTCGAGGCGACCGCCGACCCGCAGCGCATTCCGCGCGCCTGGCGGCTCTGGGCCTACCACGGCTATCTGGCGCTGCAGCGAGTCGACCGGGCGCTGCTCGAGCCTTATCTGCCGCCGGCGATCTTCTACAACCTGCTCATCGCCGGTCGTGCCCCTGCGCGGCCGCGCGGGCGGCGCGGTAGCGCTCGAGGGCGCGCAGCCGCGCGGAGCGGTGGTCGACGATCGGCGCGGGGTAGTCGCGCCCGATGACGCACCCCGTCGCCTCTTGCACTCCCCGGGGCATCCGCCACGGCTCGCGCAGCCAGCGGTCGGGAACGCTCGCCAACTCGGGCACGTAGCGGCGGATGTAGCGACCCTCAGTGTCGAAACGCTCGGCCTGCAGGGTGGGGTTGAGTATCCGTCGCGCGGGCGGGGCGGGGTCGCTGCCGACGGACGCGATCCACTGCCAGTTGCCGTTGTTGGACGCTTCGTCGCCGTCCACGAGCGAGCGCATGTACCAACGCTCGCCGAGTCGCCAGTCGATCCCCAAGTGCTTGGTGAGAAACGACCCGGCCACGAGGCGGGCGCGGTTGTGCACCCAGCCCTCCTCGGCTAGCTGTCGCATCGCGGCGTCGACGAGCGGGTAGCCGGTGCGACCGTCGCGCCAGGCAGCGTACGCATCGGGATCGTCGGCCCAGGCGATCGTGCGGTAGGGGGCTTGTACCTCGCAGCGAGCCAGCTCGGGACGGAGTGCCATGAGCGCGGCGTAGAAGTCGCGCCAGGCGAGCTGACGCCGGAAGGCGGCGGGGCCGGCACCGGCCGGAGGCGCTCCTCGACCGCGCGCGCCGAGATGCAGCCGAAGTGCAGGTAGGGCGAGAGGCGCGAGGTCGCGTCGGCCGCTAGATCGTTGCGGCGTTCGTGGTAGCGGCCCACCGAGGTGCGCAGGAACCGCTCGAGCCGCTCCCATGCCGCCCGCTCGCCGCCACGCGGGCGCCGTGGCGCCTCGTTTCCTGCGAGTGGCGGCAGAAGGTCCGCGAGCGTCGGTAGCTCGCCCGGCGCCGTCTCGGCTGGGGGTG
>BEIR01000258.1 GCA_002898855.1 bacterium HR41 | reverse complement strand
GGCACCCCCGCGTTCACCAGCGGTACGCGCAGCGCGACCTTCACGCTGTCGCCGGGGCGCTACGTCTACTACTGCAGCATCGGCGACCACGAAAAGTTGGGGATGCGCGGCACCCTCGTCGTCGCCCGGCGCTAGCGGCTTCGCGGACGCGGCGCGCAGCACCGAGCACCTCCTCCCGCGCTCGCGCAGCGGCGGTTCACGCCACCGCGCGGCCGGCGGCCCTCAACCGCCGGTCTGCCAGGCGCGCAGCGCAAGCGTCAACACAAGCAGTGTCGCGATCGTCATCACCCCCAGCTCGCCGCGAGCGATGCGGCGGGCGAGCGCCAGCTGCTCGTCTTCGGGGAGATCGTCGAGCACGAACTCGTCACCGAGCTCGGCCAGCTCGCGCTGCGCGACGCCGGCGCGCATCCCCTCGGCGACCAGGTTCACCACCAGCGCCGCGATGCCGTAGAGGACGTGGAGATCGTCGGCGGGACGGTGGCCTTGGGCAAGCAGCACCATGCCCAGCAGTGCCTGTAGCGCCACGGTCGCTTGGGCGACGCGCAAAAGCGGCCAGAACACCACGCCCGGCCGGCGCGCGAACCAGGTGAGCGCCCCCGTCGCTGCGGCGACGGCGTTGGCGACCAGAACGGCGATACCGAGATAGGCGTGGACCTCGTTCAGAATGCGCCCTTTCGCACTATGTAGCAGGTACGCACAAGCGGCGATATACCTGCAGTCCGGAGGATGCTGAGAAGCTATCTACCGGGTCTCGTCTTCATTCTGCTGGGGGCAGGGGTAGGCACCCTGTTCACTCTCCTCAACGGCTTGCTCGGCCCGCGCCGCCCCAACCCCCGCAAGCGCGACCCCTACGAGTGCGGCCTGCCGTCCGACGTGCGCCGCAGCTTCCGCTTCGGGATCAGCTTCTACCTCGTTGCGATGCTGTTCATCCTCTTCGACGTCGAGGTGATCTTCCTCTACCCGATCGCCGTCAAGCTCGACGCTTTCGGCACCTTCGCGCTCGTCGAGACCCTCATCTTCGTGGCGCTGCTGCTCGTGGCGTTGGTGCACGTGTGGCGGCGGGGGGCGCTGGAATGGAAGTGAGGCGCGAGTTCCTCGGTGCGGGCGACCTGCGCGAGCGCCAGCTCCGCGCCAAGCAGTTGCTGCGCGGCCAGCTGGAGGGCCGCGATCTCGAACAGTTCGTCGAAGAGTGGGTGCTCACTACGCGCTTCGATGAGGCGCTGCGCTGGGCGCGTCGCAACGCCATCTGGCCGCTCGGTTTCGGCCTCGCCTGCTGCGCGATGGAGATGATCTCGATCATCGGCTCGCCGCGCAACGACCTCGCCCGCTTCGGCGCCGAGGTGATCCGTTTCTCGCCGCGGCAAGCCGACCTGCTGATCCTCTCGGGCCGCGTGTCGATCAAGATGGCGCCGATCGTTCGGCGCATCTACGACCAGATGCTCGAGCCAAAGTGGGTGATCTCGATGGGCGCGTGCGCCTCGAGCGCCGGGATGTTCAACAACTACGCGCTCGTCGCTGGCGCCGACCGCTTCCTGCCGATCGACGTCTACGTCCCCGGCTGCCCGCCGCGTCCCGAGGCGCTCAACTACGCGATCTTGAAGCTGCAGGAGAAGATCGCCGGCGACCCGTCGCTCGGCTGGCGAGAGCGCTACCGCGCGCGCGGGACCGAGGAGCCGCGCAACCTGTTCGACGTCGAGGGTGCGGCGCGCGGCGAGCCGCGGGGAGGTGCGCAAGGTGCCTGACGCCACCGGCCTCGAGCTGCTTGCCCGGCGCGTACGCGACAACGTGGGCGACGACGCGGTGCGCGCGACGCTTCACGCCCACGGTCAGGCGACGCTCGAGATCGCACCGGCGAGCGTGCGCGACGTGCTCACCTACCTACGCGACGCCGACCCGGAGCCGTGGCCGCTGCTCACGAGCCTCCACGGCTGTGACTACTACCCGCACGAGCCGCGGCTCGGCGTGCACTACATGTTGCTGTCGTTCGAGCGCTGCGACCGGCTGTGCGTGAAAACGCGTGTGCCGACCGACGCTCCGCACCTGCCGTCGGTCGTCGACCTCTTCCCAGGCGCGAACTTCCAGGAGCGCGAGGTCTACGACATGTTCGGCGTGGTCTTCGACGGCCACCCCGACCTGCGGCGCATCCTCATGCCCGAGGACTACGAGGGGCATCCGCAGCGTCGCGACTTCCCGGTCGGCGGCGAACCGGTGCTGTTCACGTTCAACGAGCGCGAGGTGGCGCGCTGGTATGAGTGACGGCGCCCGCAACGGCAGTCCCACGGCGATCCCCTACCGCGAGCGCGAGCGCTCGGTCACGCTCGAGAGGATCGAGCCGCAGGGGGATCTGCACTCGGAACTCCTGACGATCAACATCGGGCCCCACCACCCGGCCACGCACGGTGTTCTGCGCCTGCTCTGCACGCTCGAAGGCGAGGTCGTGCGCGACGTGGTGCCGATCGTCGGCTACGTCCACACCGGCATCGAGAAGAGCTGCGAGCAGCAGCAGTACTGGAAGGTGATCCCGTTCGTGGAACGGATGGATTACCTCTCCTACTACTTCAACGCGATGGCCTACTGCACGGCCGTCGAGCGGCTGCTCGAGATCGAGGTACCGCCGCGCGCCCAGTACTTGCGCGTCATCCATCTCGAGCTCAACCGCATCGCCAGCCATCTCTTCTGGCTCGCCACGGCAGCGCCCGACATCGGCGCGATCACGATGCTGTGGTGGGGTCTGCGCGACCGCGAGCACGTGATGGCCCTCTTCGAGATGTCCTCCGGTCAGCGCATGCACACCCGCTACTTCCAGATCG
>BEIR01000257.1 GCA_002898855.1 bacterium HR41 | reverse complement strand
GACAATCCTGGTTTCGCACGCGAGGGTCGCGCTGTTGATGGGCGGGTGTCTCAGAGCCCTGCGAGGATGTGACTGTCGCTCGTGGCGGCGAGCGTCGGCGGCAGCACGCTCAGCCGGTATCTGCTCCACGCCAGCGGCGCCTGGGCCTACCCGACGTCGTCGGCCTTTTTTCGGCGTGGTCGGATTTCTCGCGCGCTGCTGCGTCCAAAATGCGATCGTGGACTCGCGCGTTGAAGGGGCTGGCGCGATGCGCTCGGCTGGTCGAAGCGCCGTCGGTCGCGCCCCCGGGCGCTCGCGGCGGGCGGGTCGGTCAGGCTTCGCGCCTGCCGGGGGCGGTGTGTGCCGCAACGGGTTCGGTGTCGTCCGATCGCGCCGCCTCGGCAAGCTCCCTGAGCAGTTCGCGCAACGCTTGGGCCGTCGCCTCGTCCGCTAGCTCCTCGCCGGAGAAGCGCTGGTCAATCTTGCCCACCGGCAACTCCCGCTCGAGTGGCCGCGCGCCGGCGATCATCAGCGCGCGGCGAGCGACCTATTGCGCACACAGCGCGCCGAACGACGAGACGCTTCCGCCCGTCACAGCTGCCGGCTTGCCGGCGATCGGGGCGGCGCCTGCGGGGCGCGACAGCCAGTCGATCGCGTTCTTGAGCGCGCTCGGCGGGGCGCCGTTGTACTCGGGCGTCACGAAGAGCAGCGCATCGTCCCGCCTGGCTTCGGCGCGCAGCTCCTCCACCGCCGGGCCCGGAGCGTGCTCGAGCTCTTCGTTGTAGTGGGGCAGCTCGGCCAGGCGCTCCCACAGCACCACCTCCACACCCGGTGGCGCCAAGCTCTTGGCGGCGAGCGCCAGCCGCCGGTTCCACGAGTTCCTACGCAGGCTGCCGACGAGCGTGAGGATCCGGAGCGGCCGGCCGGCGGCTTCGCCGCCGGCCGGGACGCTCCTAACGCCCTCCACCGTGCTGCTGTCGGTGGGTGGGACGGTCACTGCTTCTGCGCCTCCACCTCTAGCACCAACGTCACCTCGTCACCGAGCACCTTGGTGCCGTTCTCGAGCGTGGCGTCCCAGGAGAGGCCCCACTGCTTGCGATCGAGCGCTCCCTGCGCCGCAAGGCTCACACGCGGCTTTCCCTGCATGTCGACAGTCGCTCCGCGCAGCTCGACATCGAGCGCCACCGGGTGGGTCGCGCCACGCAACTCGAAGTTGCCCTCGACGCGCCAGCGCCCCTCGCCCGTCCGCTCGATCCGCGTGGCGCTGAAGCGCGCCTTCGGGTAGCGCTCGGTCCAGAAGAACTCCTCGCTGCGCAGATGCTGGGCGAGCATCTCTTCGCGCACGTCTACACTCGCCACCTCGATCTCACCCTCCACGCCCGCGAGCTCGCCGCTCTCGTCGAACCGTAGCTAGCCCGAGAAATCGCGGAAGCGGCCGCGGAAACGCGAGATTCCGAGATGCTCGACCTCGAAACCCACGGTCGAGTGGATCGGGTCGATCGCGTACGTGCCCGGTTCGACCTGCGTTTTGGTGGCGCTCGTGCTCATCTGCTGACCTCATCGTTTCGTTCGTGTGACGTGGCCATCGTGCCCGTGGCGGTAATTCGTTGCGTACGCACTGGTTGCACACGCAACCATATATGCAGCGCAGAGGTTAGCAGCGCAATCATTGCGTACGAAACGAATCCGTCGGGCGGGCGTAAACTTGGCTTGTGACCAGCCACCGCGACGCTTGGCACGCGCTCATGGACGCTCACGCGACCGTGGTCTGCGCGGTCGAGCGGACGTTCGCTGCCGCCGGTCTTCCCCCGCTCGGATGGTTCGAGGTGCTGGCGGCGCTCGCTACCGCCGAAGGGCAGATGCTGCGTCCGCGCGAGCTTCTCGACCACGTGCGCCTGTCGAAAAGCGGGCTCACACGCCTCGTCGACCGCCTCGAGGAAGCAGGCCTTGTCGAGCGTGCGCGCTGTCCGAAGGACCGGCGCGGGTACCACGTCGTGCTCACCGCCGCCGGACGCGCCACCTACGAGCGGATGGCTCCCCTCTACGAGGACGTGCTTCGCCGTCACCTAAGCGAAGCGATCAGCGCCGACGAGGCTTCCGACCTGGCGAGCCTGCTGCGCCGCCTCGCGACCGACCCGGGAAAGGTCGCTTCCGAGAGCTAGGAACGCGGCACGCGATCCGCCTGTACGATCCCCGGTCAGTGGCAGGGCGGATCGTCCTTTTCGGCGCTTCCGGATACACCGGCGCTCTGACCGCCGAGGCACTCGTCGAGCGCGGTGCCCAGCCTGTCCTGGCCGGGCGCGATCGCACGAAGCTCGAGCGCTTACGTGCGCGCCTCGGCCGCGACGATCTCGAGATCGCCCTCGCCGACGCGAGCGATCCCTCCTCCGTCGCCTCGCTCGTCGCGGGCGGCGACGTGCTCGTCACGACCGTCGGCCCGTTCCTGCGCTATGGCCACGCGGCGCTCGAAGCCGCCGTCGCGGCACCCTGCGTCTACATCGATTCGACGGGCGAGCCGCCCTTCATCCGCGAGGTCTTCGAGCGTTACGGGCCGCGCGCCGACCGCTCGGGTGCGGTGCTTCTAACCGCTCTCGGCTACGACTACGTGCCAGGGAACCTGGCCGGCGCCTTGGCCCTCGAGGTGGCCGGCGAGGACGCGGTGCGCGTCGATGTCGGCTATTTCGTCGACGGCCGTGCGACGCCCGACGCTATGAGCGGCGGAACGCGCGCGTCGCTCGCCGGGGTCGCCGGAGAGCCGTCGTTCGCGTTCCGCGGCGGGTCGCTCGCGACCGCGCGCGCGGCACGCCGCGTGCGCACCTTCGAGCCCACGGTGG
>BEIR01000256.1 GCA_002898855.1 bacterium HR41 | reverse complement strand
GATCAGACGGTCGTGCCAGGCGAGCGCGTACGGGCAGTGGTTGCACGTGAAGACCACGACGGTCGCCGCTTCCCCTGCCTCGTCGGGCAGGGTGTGCGGCCGCTCGTCGGTGTCGGGAAGGGTGAAAGCGGGCAGCTCTGCACCTAGCGCTAGCGTCACGGATCGTCACCTCCGTTGCTGTGCGGGCTGGTCGAAGCGCCGAGCTCGGCAGCGATGAACTCTTTCAGTTCGTCGCGATCTGGAAGCGGCGACGGGCGCCCGTCCGGTAACCGGTAGAGGCGGCACGTGAGGCGGTAAGGGCCGCCACTCTCCTGGAACTCGCGCCCGCGCACCCGGATCGTCGGCGAGCCGGCGAACTTCTCGCGCTCGGCTTCGGCGTCGCTTTTTACCTCGCGCAAGCGAACGGTGGCTTCGAAATCTAAGCCGAGCTCGTCGAGCAGCTCGCGCAGCACGGGCAGGAGGCGTTCCGTCGAAGGGCACCCCTCCCACCACAGCACCTCGATCGGCGGCGGGCGTTCACCCGCCGGCTGCGAACCGGTCGGGGCCGTGTTTCGGCTAGCGCTGCGCGGACTCATGGAAGCACCTCGGCCGCCGCTACCGTCGAGCCGAGGCGCCGCCCGACTACCGCCCTGGCGACATCGTCGGCGCGCTCGTCGGGAACGTCGCAGAGAGAGTACAGCTCGAGCACACGCACACGCCCGACGTCGTCGTGCTCGAGTCCGCCCCCGTCGACGAGCAGCGCGATCACGTCCTTGGGCTCGACGCCGTGGGCACGACCGCCACGTAAGAGCAGGCGTGCACGGCGGCCGTTCGCGGCCATCTTGGCGCGCCGGCGCGAACGACCGCGGCGCCGATCGCCGCGCCGGGTGCGAGGCTCGTACGCGCCTTCGCGCCCTACGTCCGGCGCCTCTTCCGCGACGCGGCCAGGCGCGTCGTTCCCGGCAGACGCAGTTGGTTCTGGCACGCCCTCTTGGCGCGTGCCGGCCGGACTGGGCGGCGACCAAGGCGCCAGCGTCACGCCCGCGTGGCGCTCGATCGCCTGGAGCTCGCCGCGTTCGCGCGGCGTGACGAGCGTTATCGCGCGGCCGCGCTCGCCGGCGCGACCGGTGCGCCCCACGCGGTGCACGTAGATGTCGGGGGAGTTGGGGATGTCGTAATTGACGACGTGGCTGACGCCGGTTATGTCGAGACCGCGCGCCGCTACATCCGTCGCCACCAACAGCCGCTCGCGCCCGGACTTGAAGGCGATCATCACGCCGTCGCGCGCACCCTGCGACATGTCACCGTGCAGGGTTTTGGCGCGCACACCAGCGTCGGCGAGGCGACGGGCAAGCCGGTCGACGCCGACCTTAGTGCGCACGAACACGATCGCTTGGCGGGGCCGTTCTGCGCGCAGGATGCGCACAAGCGCCTCGGGCTTGTCGCGCTCGTCGACATCCAGGCGATACTGGGCGACCGTGTCGACGGCGAGCGTGGGGGCGGGAACAGCGATCTCAACCGGCTCCAACATGAAGTCGTCGGCGAGACGGCGGATCTCGTCCGGCATGGTGGCCGAGAACAGCGCGGTCTGACGGCCCTGTGGCGCCCGCTTCAGGATCGCGCGGACCTCGTCGAGAAAGCCGAGATCGAGCATCTCGTCGGCCTCGTCGAGCACGACGAAGCGGGCATCGGTGAGCAGCAGGTGGTGGCGGCGGATCATGTCGAGCACGCGCCCGACGGTGCCGACGACGACGTGCGCTTTCCCCGCCAGGCGCAGCGCCTGCTCGCGGACGGGCACGCCCCCGAACAGCGCCACCACCTCGACGCCGCGCAGCTCGCCGTAGGCGCGTAGCGCTTGCGTGACTTGGATGCAGAGCTCGCGTGTCGGTGTCAACACGAGCCCCTGGACGGCGTCGTCGGCGGGATCGACGTACTGCACGAGCGGCAGGCCGAACGCAGCGGTCTTGCCCGTCCCGTTTGTGCCTGACCGATCACGTCGCGACCCGCCAACAGGTACGGGATCGCGCGCTCCTGGATCGGTGTCGGTGGTCCGTAGCCAAGGCGCTCGAGCGCGCGCACGATCGTGTCTTCGAGACCGAGCCGTGCGAACTCGCTTGCGCCACCCATCGCTCCAGGCGGTTATTGCGATCTTCGCCAGCCGGGCGCGCCCGCCGTCGGGCGCGCCACGCACGCGCCACCACGACCCGACCACCGCGCGTCGTACCGCCAGGCCGACGCGCGCTTCCACTAGCGGGGCGGCGCAGTTAGGCTTCGCCGCGATGCCAGGACTTACCGTGGTCGGTTCGGTGGCTTTCGACTCGGTGCGTACGCCGTTCGGCGAGCGCGACCGGATGCTCGGCGGTTCGGCCACCCACTTCTCGCTCGCCGCCAGCTTCTTCACGCCGGTGAACCTAGTCGGGGTCGTGGGCGACGACTTCGATCCCGACTACGACGAGCTTCTGCAGCAGCGCGGCATCGACACAAGCGGCCTCGAGCGCATCGCCGGTGGCAAAACGTTTTTCTGGCGTGGGCACTACGACTACGACCTCAATACCGCTCACACCGACACGACAGAGCTGAACGTCTTCGCAAACTTCGACCCGCAGCTCGGCGAGACCGCGCGCGAGGCGCCCGTCGTCTTCCTCGCCAACATCCAGCCGCAACTGCAGCGGCGTGTGCGCGCGCAGTGCACGGGGGCGCGTCTAGCAGCGCTCGACTCGATGAACCTCTGGATCGAGACCGAGCGCGACGAGCTGTTGCGGGCGATCGCCGAGGTCGATGTCGTCTTCATGAACGACGCCGAGCTGCGGATGCTCACGCGGCAGCCGAACCTGTCGTTGGCGGCGCGCGCCCTGATCGCGCGCGGGC
>BEIR01000255.1 GCA_002898855.1 bacterium HR41 | reverse complement strand
GGGGCGGCAACGGCAACTACGGCATCGTTACGGCTCTCGAATTTCGCGTCCATGCTGTCGAGGAGCTCTACGCGGGCGCGCTTGTCTTCGAGTTCGCGCGTGCACGCGAGGTGCTCGAAGCGTGGCTTGGTCTTGCACCGGGCCTGCCCGACAGGTGCACGACCTGGTGCTCCCTGTTCCAGTTCCCCGACCTGCCTTTCGTTCCCGAGCCGGTGCGCGGTCGCTCGTTTGCAGTCGTGCTCGGCGCGTTCCTGGGTGATGAGCAACAGGGGCGCGAGCTGTTGCGGCCGCTGCGGGGGCTAGGGCCTGTGATGGACACGTTCGCGATGGGACCGCCGGCTGTGCTCGGCGAGTTAGCAATGGATCCGCCGGTGCCGCTGCCACTAGCGCACACCTCAGCCCTCCTCGACTCGATCCCGATCGACGACCTTTTAGCGGTCACCGGCCCAGGGGCCGATTCGCCACTTGTCGTCGTCGAGTTGCGACAGCTTGGTGGCGCCGTTGGCCGGTACGCCGACGCGGCGGGCGCTTGCGCAGCGCTGCCCGGCAACTACATCCTGCTGGCACTTGGTGTTCCCGCTGACGTCGCGTCGGCAGCCGCGATCGACCGCTGTCTGCGCGCGATCGACAATGCCGTGGCCGACTACGCGCTCGATCGTCGCTACGGGAACTTCGTCGGGCACCCCACCGACGCCAGCGCTTTTTGGGACACCGCAACGTGGGCCAGACTGCGCGCAGTCAAAGCGGCGTACGACCCAGACGAGCTCTTTCGTGGCAACCACTACATTCCGCCGGCGACGTAACGGTCGATTCCGGCCTGAGGCGGAACTCGCTCTAGCCGACCACCTCGCCCTCGAGCCGGGGCCCCGGCGTGTGTCGACACCGGTTGGCGCGGCGTCCCTGCCGCGATCGTCGCTCGTCTCGAGCGGGCGGCCAGGTCCGTCAGGCTTCCATCCGGGTGACGATCCGCTGCACCGTCTTCGGTGTCGAAGCGCAGGTTGCCGCTCGAGATCACGCTCGCGACGTTCGCAAGGCCGAGCTCCTCGAGCACGCCGCGCAACTTCTCGTTGCGCATATTCGGATTGGCCGGGCCGATGCCCCGCAACAGCGCGACATAGCGCATTGCCGGGACCATAGCTCCAGCTGCTGCCGCCCGGTCTACGGGGAGCGCTGAGCGCCCTGGCGCACGCGGACCAGTCGATCCCTCGGTTTTTGCGCCGTGGCGCTGCTGCGAACGCGTGGTTCGGTGCTCCGTGCCGCTAGCTGGCGTTCGTCGCCACCTGGCCGTCGCGCATCCGCACTGTCCGCGCTGCTCGCGCCGCGACGCGCGGATCGTGGGTGACGAGGATCACCGTCAAGGCGCGTTCGTGGGAGAGACGTTCGACAAGGGCGAGCACCTCTTCGCCGGTGCGCGTGTCGAGGTTGCCGGTCGGTTCGTCGGCTAGGAGCACGCGCGGCTCGTTCGCGAGGGCGCGCGCGATCGCGACGCGCTGTTGTTCGCCACCCGAGAGCTGGCTCGGCAGGTGGTTAGAGCGCTCGGCGAGACCGACGTCGGCGAGCAGACGCAGAGCGCGCTGCTCGCGCTCGCGACGCGCGAGACCGGTGGGCGCGAGCGCCGCCTCGACGTTTTCGCGCGCAGTGAGGGTGGGAATCAGGTTGAACTGCTGGAAAACGAAACCGATCGCCTGGAGCCGCAGCGCGGTGAGCTCGCTGTCGGCGAGCCCGGCTAGGTCGCGACCCTCGAACGCGATCGCTCCCGCGGTGGGGCGGTCGAGGCCGCCGAGGAGCTGCAGCAGCGTGCTTTTGCCCGATCCTGACGGTCCCACCACGGCGACGAACTCGCCTAGTCCGACGGTCAGGTCGACACCGCGCAGCGCGAGCACTTCGCTGTCACCACGTCCGTAAACCTTGGTCACTCCTGAGAGCGTGTAGAGCTCTCGCCTGTCGTCAGCCGCTGCGACCCCGAGCACGGCGGCGTCGCCATCGAGATGTTCGTTCATCACGGTTTTCCTCCAGTCGTTGCGTGTTCGTAGTGCCGCCTTGGCGGTAGCTAGCGGCGCCGCTCACTCGACGCTGCGGAGAGCCTCGGCCGGACGCAGGCGGCCGGCACGGTTGCCGCCGACGATGCCGGCGAGCGCCCCACCGGCGAGCGCGAGCACTACCGCGAGCGCCACCAGCTGCGGGTCGACGGGTGCGCTCAGCGACACGCTGCGCGTCAGCGGTGCCACGGCGCCTTGGCCGAACGGCCCCGGAGGGCCGAACTGCGGGCCAGGGCCGGGCGGCGCTGCCCCCGCCGAGCCCGCCGTTTGCATGCCGCCGGTGCTGGCGGTGAGGTCGGGCGCGAGCGCAGCCACCAGCGCCGCGGCGGCGATCCCGAGCACGGCGCCTACGACGCCCCCGAGCGCGCTCTGTGCGAGCGACTCGCCGACGACCTGGCGGACAAGCAGACGCCGCGGCCAGCCGATCGCCTTGAGCGTGCCGAGTTCGCGGACACGCTTGTTGACGCCCGAAAGGGTCAAGAGAACCGCAATCGCGAACGCGCTCGCGATCGCCACCACCGCCAGCACGACGCCGAGGTTGTGGGCGAGGTTGCGGGCGTCGACGAGCGACCCCGACACGCGCTTGGCGAGATCCGCTGCGGTGGTGACCTCGGCGCCGTCGAGCTTGCTTTCGATCGCGCTCCCCTCCGTGGCGGCGCGGTCGGCGCTCGCGGCCCGTACCCGCAGCGTGTTCACACGTCCCTTGCGACCGGAGATCCCTTGCAGCTGCGCGAGCGGCAGGTAGATGTCGGAGCCGCGGCCCCCGAGCGGGCTCGTGACGATCCCGACGATGCGGAAGGTGCGGCTGC
>BEIR01000254.1 GCA_002898855.1 bacterium HR41 | reverse complement strand
GTCAGCGGGGTTGTCCGCTGCCGGCGCCCAGAAAGCGCCGCCCGACGTCCGCCCACGGTCCACACCAAGCTTGCGCGCTCGGCGCTCCAGGCGTCGCTCCACGCGCGCGACAGCCGACGCCCGTGCCACCCGCACCGCGGTGCGCGCAACCGCGACCAGACCGGCGCGCTCGCTCCCCGACGGCAGCGAGGCGACGGTGTTGGCGCCGAAAAGGGCCGACCAGGTGAGCGGCCCGACGATCCCGTCGCTCGCCAGGCCAGCCCGGGCCTGGAATGCGCGCACGGCTCGCTCGGTCTGGGGACCGAAGATCCCGTCCGCTGCAACGCCGAGCTTGCGCTGGACCTCGGCGACGAGATCGCCCACCGACCCGCGCGCGAGCGGGAGCGATCCGTCGCGCAGCTCGACGATCTGGCGTCCGCCGCGTTCCTCTCCCGAGCCGCTTGTGGCGCTGCGGCCCCCGGCAGCTGCGGGTGCGGCGTGTCCCGCCAGCACTGCCGAGACGATCGCCGCGGAGAGGCGGCGCTTGCGCGCAAGCTCTTTTCTCGCCACAGGCGCGAGTGCGCGCCTTTGCCGCGATCGCTCGAGCTCTCGTTGCCACAGCTCCCGTGATGCGAGATCACGCTGTTGGTGCATGTCTCGGCCATGCCCCCTTCCTGTTGCGGCCTACGGGGTTAGCTGTCGGGCTCGCGCTGGAAGTGGCGCTACGCCGCGCTCGGGCGGCGATTCGCCCCTTGACCGCTGGCGGTCTTTGGGTCCCCCGCTCCTCGCACCGGGCGGCGCGAGGACTCGGCCTTGGGACTACAAGTCCTTATGTAAGGCGACTGCCTTCGCCACGACCCTGTCGGGCGGGCGCTGCGCGCAGGTTAGCGTGTCCGGGCGTCGATACCAAGCCCAAGCGGCACAGTTGGCCCCTGCGGGCCGCTGTTCGGGATCGTCGCCTGCGTCGACTCGGTTCGCGCTAGATCGGTTGGCCGGTGCGCCAGTCGCGCACGGTTCGCGCACGCTGGGGGATCAGATTCGCCAGTAACCCCAGCAAAAAGCCCCACACCAACAGCCCGAGCAGAGCCGGGACGCCACGCGCGACCCACGGGTTCGAGCTCGTCACGACGCCGGCGAACGGTTTCAGCAAGAAGTCGTTGGCGTCGTCGACGGCTTCGCGGAGCTTGCCGTGACGGGCTTCGCGCAACCGCTCGGCGTTCGCCCCGGGCGCCGGAGGCGCGATTTGCTCCTGAAGTTTCTGGAGCTGCTCGTCGCGGCCGCGAGCGCCCTGATCGGCAGCGAACATCGCGAAGCTCAGGACGATCACCAGGCTCGCCACTACCGCAACGATTCGAACCAGCGTGCGCACCTCATCCCCTACTATCGGCGCTCGTTTGAGCGGAGATGAGCCTCGCAGCGATCGTCGCCTCGAGCAGCTCGCGCAGCTTTTGCGCGACGAGGCGCTCGTGATCGCAGAAGTGACGCTCGCGAGCGGCGCCCGCGCGTCTTACTACGTGGACTGCCGGCGCGCGCTGTTGCGCGCGCCGGGATTCGCGCTCGTGGGCGAGCTCGTCACCGAACACGCCCGCGCGCTCGGCGCTCGCGCTGTCGGCGGCCTGACGCTCGGCGCCGACCCGATCGCTTGCGCAGCGCTAGCCGCCGATGGCGAGCTGAGCGCGTTCCTGGTGCGCAAAGAGCCGAAGCGGCACGGTCTCGGACGGTGGATCGAAGGGCCACCGGTGGCCGGCCAGCGCTGCCTGGTTGTCGAGGACGTGGTGACGAGCGGCGGCTCGCTCGTAAAAGCGATCGAGCGTGTGCGCGAAGAGGGGGGTGAGGTCGTCGGTGCGCTGTGTGTGCTCGATCGCCTAAGCGGTGGTGCCGACGCGGTTCGCGACGCTTTGGGGAGCGGCGCCTACAGGGCCTTGACGACGATCGACGACGTCTACCCCGACCGTCCCGACCGGCCCGCGACCCGCGCCTTCGGGGCGTAGGTGAGTTCCGGCACGCACGGGGCCGCGCCACCAGACGTGTGCGCGAGCACCGGAAGTGTGCGCGAGCAGCGCTTTCCGCGTCGGGCGCGAGCCTCCGCGGGCGCAAGGCGGGCTAGCGCGTCCGTGCTGCGATGCCCCCGGCAGGAATCGAACCTGCGACACCGCGCTTAGGAGGCGCGTGCTCTATCCACTGAGCTACGGGGGCTCGTGGCAGTCGGGAGGGTAGACGCGCCCGCGCGGCAGCGGTGGGCTGCGGTCAGTCGCGCCGTGGCAGAGCCTGTCGCGGGGGTGGTGGCGCGAAGCGGCGGCTCGTCTGTCGCTCGCCCTCGGGCGCCCCGAGCCCCCTCGTACCCCGCGAGCCCCCTCGTACCCCGCGTGGCGCCCTCAGAGCTTCGGGTCGGCCGCTCGCAACAGCGCGGCGGCGCGCTCGGGCGCGAGCGGGCACACGTGGACGCCGGCGCCGAGCTCGAGTCCGGCCGGTTGGGCGAGCCGCGGCAGCAGCTCGATACGCCAGCAGAAAGCTTGTGCGCCGTCGGGCGCGGTGCGCACGAAGAGGTTCAGCGGCGGATCGCCCCCGCAGGCGTGGCGCAACTTCTTGAGCGTCGCCCAGAGCGCCCGTGCCGGCGGCTCGTCGTCCTCGAAGCGCGCCGCCGGGCGCCGGGGCGCGATCACCACGTGAAACGCCGCCCGCGCCGCGAAGGGACAGAAGGCGACGCACTGCTCGTCGACCCATACGACACGCTCGCTGGTGCGGACTTCGGCTTGAACGAGGTCGGCGAGGAGGTTGCGCCCTTGTGTGCGCTCGTAGTAGGCGGTGAAGCGCTCGCGCTCGCGCGCCACCAGCTGGGGCAGGAACGGCAGCACGTAGAGTTGGGCGTGGGTGTGGGTCAGC
>BEIR01000253.1 GCA_002898855.1 bacterium HR41 | reverse complement strand
GGTCGCGGCGCCGCTCGGAGTGTCCGAGCACGGCGCCGTCGACACCCAGCTCGGTGCGCGTCGGCGCCGAGATCTCGCCTGTGTGCGCCCCCTCCGCCGCCTGGTGCATGTTCTGCGCGAGCACGCGCACACCGCTCCCTCGCGCCGCCTCCACGCACACGTCTAGCGCGGTGAAGGGGGCGCAGATACCGACGTCGACCGTCCGCTCTGCCACCGGGGCGAGACGCTCGAGCAGACGCGGGAAGTAGTCGCGCGCCTGGCGGCGCGTTCCCCACATCTTCCAGTTGCCGGCAACGTAAGGCTTGCGTCTCATCGGATCCCCTCCCTGGGTGGGTCGAGCGGCATCAGGCGTCGTCGAGCGCCTCGACGCCCGGCAGCTCGCGTCCTTCGAGCAGTTCGAGCGCAGCGCCGCCACCGGTCGAGAGGTGGTCGACGCGGTCGTCGAGCCCGAAAGCGGCTAGCGCCGCCGCCGAATCGCCGCCACCGACCACGGTCGTGGCGCGGGCGTTCGCCACCGCCTCGGCGAGCGCACGCGTACCGGCCGCGAAAGGCTCGAGCTCGAAGGCGCCCATCGGACCGTTCCAGAAGACACATCCCGCGGCGGCGATCCGCTCGGCGTAGAGCCGCGCCGTGGCGGGCCCGATGTCGAGCCCCATCCAACCGTCGGGTACGTCGACACCGTCAAGTTCGCGTCGCTCGGCGTCGGCCGCGAAACGGTCGGCGGCGACGATGTCGACCGGCAGGCGCAGCTGGCAGCGCGCCGCCTCGGCTCGCACCAGCACCTCGCGGGCGATCGCTGCGCCCTCGTCGTCGACCAGCGAGTCGCCGGTGCTGTGCCCTTGCGCGCGGAAGAACGCGAAGCACATCGCGCCGCCGATTAGGAGCTCGTCGGCGATCGTCAAGAAGCGCTCGATCAGCTTGACCTTGTCGTTGACCTTGGCGCCACCGAGAACCACCACGAACGGCCGCTCGGGCGCTTCGACGAGTCGCTCGAGCGTCGTCACCTCGCGCTCGAGAAGAAAACCGGCCACCGCCGGCCGCAGAAACCGGCAGACACCGGCGGTCGACGCGTGGGCGCGGTGCGCGGCGCCGAAAGCGTCGTTGACGTAGGCCTCGCCGAGGCTCGCAAGCCGGCGTGCGAAGCCCTCGTCGTTGGCGGTTTCGCCCGGCTCCCAGCGCAGGTTCTCGAGCATCACGATCTCGCCCGCTTCGGCGCCGGCGACGAGCTCTTGCGTGTGCGGACCGGCGACGTCGTCGGCGAGGTGCACGACGGCACCGCTCAGCTCCGCGAGCCGCTCGGCTACCGGCCGCAGAGACGTCTCGGGGTCGCGACTCTTCGGTCTGCCGAGATGGGAGCAGACGACGATGCGCGCGCCGTGCTCGCGCAGGTGCTCGATGGTCGGCAGCGCGGCGCGGACGCGGCGATCGTCAGTGATCGCGCCGTCGGCGAGCGGCACGTTGAAATCGGCGCGCACAAGCACGCGCTGGCCCTGCGCGATATCGAGGTCGCGCAAGGTGCGCTTGCGGAAGCGCTGGGGTGGCGGCGCGCCGTCTCGGCCGGGTCGGGGGGTGGCGTTCGCGCTAGCCAACGCGCGTACCGGCGAGGACTTTCTCGGCCAGTTCGACGACTCGGTTCGAGTAGCCCCACTCGTTGTCGTACCAGGCGACGACCTTGAGCAGGCGGTCCTCGATCATCATCGTGAGCTGCGCGTCGAAGATCGACGAGTACGGCGAGCGCACGATGTCGGTGGAGACGATCGGCTCCTCGGTGTACTTGAGGATGCCAGCGAGCTCGCCGCTGTCGGCCCGCTCGCGGACCGCAGCGTTGACCTCGTCCTCGCTCGTCGGCCGAGCGGTGCGCACCACGAGGTCGACCACCGAACCGGTGCTCACGGGTGCGCGCACCGCGATCCCGTTCAGCTTGCCGGCGAGCTCGGGGATCACGAGACCGATGGCGCGCGCCGCTCCGGTCGAGGTGGGCACGAGGTTGATCGCCGCGGCACGCGCCCGCCGCAGGTCCTTGTGCGGCGCGTCCTGCAGCCGCTGGTCGGCGGTGTAGGCGTGGACGGTAGTCATCACGCCGTGCTCGATGCCGACCGTCTCGTGGAGGACCTTGGCTACCGGTGCCAGGCAGTTGGTGGTGCAGGAGGCGTTCGAGATGACGTGGTGACGGTCGGGGTCGTAGGCGTCGTCGTTGACACCAAGCGCCACGGTGATGTCGGGATTCTTGGCGGGAGCGGAGATGATCACCTTGCGCGCCCCTGCCGCGAGGTGCTTGGCGGCGTCGTCGCGGTTCGTGAACAGACCGGTCGACTCGATCACGACGTCGACGCCGAGCTCGCCCCAGGGCAGCGCCGCCGGGTCGCGCTCGGCCAGCACACGCACCTCGCGCCCGCCGACAATCAGGGCGTTGTCGGTGTGCTCGACCGTGCCCGGGAAGGGCCCGTAGTTGGAGTCGTAGCGGAGCAGGTGGGCGAGCGTCGCGGTGTCGGTGATGTCGTTCACCGCCACCCACTCGATGTCCGCTTCGCGCTCGAAGGCGGCGCGGAACACGTTGCGTCCGATCCGTCCGAAACCGTTGATCGCAGCTCTCACCGGCATCTGGGGTCCTCGCAGTCGCTTGGTCGACACCTTGCGGGGGCTGGCGATCGAGGGTCGTGCCCCCGGAGCGGAAAGGGAATCTATCCCACCGCGGCCTCCGGCGCCGGCGCGCTACCCACGCTGGCCGCGGACGCCGGGACTCCACCCCGCCGCGGACGCCGGGACTCCACCCCGCCGCGGACGCCGGGACGCTACCCCGCCGCGGCCCGCGGCGCCGGTGCGGCACGGTCGATGTCGCGGTGCACGACGTCGACCAGGTAGCGGTCGTGCGCGGCCAACGCCGCCGCGATCCG
>BEIR01000252.1 GCA_002898855.1 bacterium HR41 | reverse complement strand
GCTGCGCCCGTCGGCGGCGCGAGCGACGCCGCCGCCTAAGCCAGGGGGCTCGGAAGCCGGTCGTGCGCTACGTGGTCGCCACCCGCAATCGGCACAAGCTCGCGGAACTCGAGCGTCTGCTCGCCCCGCTCGAGCTCGAGCTGCTGCCCGAACACGTTGCGCTCCCGCCTGAGACCGGCGCGACATTCCGCGACAACGCGCTGCTCAAGGCGCGCACGGCGGCCGCTGCCCTCGACCGCCCCGTCTTGGCCGACGACTCCGGGTTGTCCGTGGCGGCGCTCGGCGGAAGGCCGGGGGTGCGGTCGGCCCGCTACGCCGGCGAGGGCGCGAGCGACCGCGCCAACCTCGAGAAGCTTGTGCGCGAGATGAGCGGCCGCGCCGACCGCCGCGCCGCTTTCGTGTGCGTGCTCGCGCTAGTCGATCCGCGCGAAGGTCGTGAGCTCGTCGTCGAAGGTCGCTGCGAGGGCGTTCTCGCCGACGCGCCGCGCGGCGAGGGCGGTTTCGGCTACGACCCGCTGTTCGTACCGGACGATCTCGGCGACGGGCGCACGATGGCCGAGCTCGAACCCGGCGAAAAGAACGCGATAAGCCACCGCGGCCGCGCCGCGCAAGCCCTCCTGCGCGAGCTCGGCCTCCGCTCCTAATCGCAGATGGTCGCTGCAGCTAACGAAACGGCGCGCGCCTCCCGCATCCCCGCTCGCCGCGACCGCGACCGCGACGCCCGTCGCAAGACCGCTGCTGCCGCGCTCTCGATCGCTTCCAACTCCTTGCTCGTCACGCTCAAGCTAGCTGCCGGTTTCCTCACCGGGTCGGTGGCGATCCTCACCGAGGCGGCCCACTCTGCGATCGACCTCTTGGCATCGGTCGTCGCGTTCGTTTCGGTCCGCAAAGCAGCGCAGCCGCCGGACCGCAGCCACCAGTACGGACACGAGAAGGTCGAGCACCTAGCGGCGGCGACCGAAGGGCTGTTGATCCTGGCTGCCGCCGCCGTCCTCGCCTGGGAGTCCGTGCACCGATTGGTGGCGGGCAGCGAGCTGCAGCTTCTCGGCGTAGGTATCGCCGTGGTGGCGCTGTCGATGGTGGTCAACGTGATCGTGTCGCGTTTCCTGTACCGGCGTGCGGCCGAGACCGAGTCGCCGGCGCTGGCCGGGGACGCCGCGCACCTCTCGACCGACGCGCTCACCTCGGCGGGTGTCCTGGTTGCGCTCGTTTTGGTCGAGGTGACCGGTGTCTACGCCCTCGATGCGATCTGTGCCCTGCTCGTGGCCGCCGTCATCGTCGTGGCCGGCGCGCGTCTCGTCACACAGTCGTCGCGAGTGCTCGTCGACGAAGCCCTGCCCGATCACGAGCTTGCTGCGATCCGCGCCGCGGTCGAGGGACACGAGGCGCGCGAGGTGCTTGGCTTCCACAAACTCCGCGCTCGCCGCGCCGGCAGCCGCCGCTACATCGACATGCACGTGCAGTTCGGCAGCGGCACGACGCTCGAGCGTGCCCACGAGCTCGCACACGACCTCGAACGGCGCATCCAAGAGCGGCTCGGTAACGCTGACGTGCTCATTCACCTCGAGCCGGAGGCTTCTCTGCGCCGCGAGCACGACAGTAGTGAGCGCGACAGTGTTGAACGCGAGAAAGGCACGGGGCGCCCAGGGGGCGCGGTGTCGCGCGCGCCGAGCGAGCTCGGCGACGACGGCGCGACGAGCGGCTCGACGACAGGCACCTAGACCGCAGCGCCGGGCCACGGCCTCGAACACTCGGGCGGTTTGCAGGCCTTCTGCTAAAGGCCGGCAGTGCACCGCGCCGATACGCGCAACAAATGCTCTCCCGCCTCCTCGATCGCGTTAGCACCTTCCTTTGCCGCAACGACGCTGAGCGCGGCCGGCTGATCGATGTCAACCGCCGCATGCGCTTCGCGTCGCGAGCGTCGGTGTTGCTGTTCCTCGCGGTGGCACTGATCGGGCTTCCGACCTTCGGCCCGCTCTACCTGCTGCCGGTGCCGCCCGCGGCGGCGATCTTCTTCGCCGCGCAGCGTCGCTTGAGCCGGTCGAACCGCCCCGAGCTGTTGCTCGCCGGCGCGTGGCTCGCGGCCGAGCTCGCGACCGCTGCGGCCATCGTGCTGGCCCATGGCCCGTCGCTTCACCTGCTACCGGCGCTCGCGCTCCCCACCCTTCTCGTCAGCGCGGTGTTCCCGACCCGCGTCGCCGTCGCCGGCATGTTCGCCACCTGGGTGATCATCGCGCTCACAGCGCTTGCCGCCGATCCCCACCTCGTCCTCAGCGAACCACCGTACGCCGTCTACCCGATGGGCGTGCTCGGGGCTTTGACGATGCTGTTCTCGCTCGGACGGAGCGCCGACCAGGCGTCGCGAGCGAGCGCGATCGTCGATCGCCTGACCGGAGCGTTCAACCGTGCAGCACTGATTCCGCGGCTCGCCGAGCTCGACCACCTGATCGCCGGGTCGGGACGCCGCGTCGCTGTCATCGTCGGCGACCTCGACGGCTTCAAGCTCATCAACGACACGCACGGACACGACGTCGGCGATCAGGTGCTGCGCGAGGTGGCGGAGCGGCTGCGCGCAGAGCTCGGCCCGTACACGCCGCTGTACCGCTTCGGCGGCGAGGAGTTCCTGGTCCTCGCTCCCGACGCCTGCGAGAAGGACGCGGTGGCACTCGCCGAGCGGATGCGCCAAGCCGTGCGTTCGGCACCGCTCGCAGGTTTGCGCGTGACGATGTCGTTCGGCGTCGCCTGCGCTGGCAGCGACGCGTTCGACTTCGACGAAGTCTTCCGGGCCGCCGACGCCACGCTGTACGCAGCCAAGCGACGGGGTCGCGATCGCGTGTGCTCGTCGGGCACCTGCCCCGAGGCCAATCTTCCCCGTCGACGCCGGACGGATGTCGAAATCAAGGTGGAACCGTCGGGGCTGGCAGCACCCGGCGGACAGGTTC
>BEIR01000251.1 GCA_002898855.1 bacterium HR41 | reverse complement strand
CTGTGTTGGCGGCCAAAAGGGTTTGGGGACAGCGGTGGAAGTTGGCGATGCCGCCGACGATCGCGGCGAGGTGGACGACGTGTGTCTGCCCGCGAACGGCGCGACGCGCGACGTCGCTGTCGCGCAGGTCGCCGACGACGACCTCGCACGCTTCGGCCATCCAAGCGGGCGGTGTCGCTTGGTCGGCGACGCGCACGCGCTCGACAGCCGGCTCTGCGAGCAAACGCCGCACCACCGCCCGCCCGATCGTGCCGGCGGCACCGGTAACGAGGACCGTGCTCACCCGCCGCTCCGCTCGCCTCCGTCCGCGACGACCGCGCCGGCCGTCGCCGACGAGTTCGCGAAACGTGCACCGGTCGCAGGCGGCGGTGCCCCGACGCGTGCGAACACCGCGCCGGTGCCGGCGCAGTTCCAGGGATCGGCGACCAGCGTTCCCGGTTCGAGGCGGGCAGCGATGCCGTCGTAGACGCTGTGGTTGGTGGCGACGACCACCGCTTGCGCTCCCGCCAGCACCTCGTCGAGCGGCTCGGACTCGCGCGGCACGTAGGGATCGTGGCGACCGACGACCGCCAGCTCGCGCTCGAGCAGGCGGATCAGCTTGTAGCTGAGGGAGTCGCGGGTGTCGTCGCAATCGCGTTTGAACGTGAGACCGAGCACCGCCACCTTGCGGTCGCGCAAAGTCCCACCGAGACGGCGCTTGAGTCCGTCGACCAGAAAGCGCGGAACGGTTTCGTGGACGCGCGACACCGCCAGCAACATGCCGGGAGCGGGCGAGCGCTCCTCGGAGAACGCGAAGTCCTTGCGCAGACACGTGCCGGCTGTGAGCCCCGGGGCGGCGATGCCCCCGCGCGGATAGTCGCGATTGACCAGGTCGATGACCTCGAACACGTTCGCCCCGTACTGCTCGCACTCCATCATCAGCAGGTTGGGCAGCGAGAACTGGGTGTAGCGGAGGATGTTCGTCCAGATCTTGGCGAGCTCGGCTTGCACCGGTGTCGTGCGGCGGATCTCGCAGCCGAACACCGAGAACAGCCGCGCAGCGCGCTCGGCCGAGCGCTCGTCGCTCGCCCCGACGATGCACGGCAGCGTTTCGATCTCTTCGAGGAAGCGGTTCTGCGCGATCCGCTCGGGAACGTGGGCGACGAAAAAGTCCTCGCCGGCGCGCAGTCCGCGCCGCTGTTCGACGTAGCCGGCGACCCACTCCGTCGTACCGGGTGCGACCGTCGAGCGCAGAAGCAGCGCGTGCCCGGGACGCAAGACCGGCAAGAGGTCGTCGAGCGCGCTGCGGATCTGGCCGACGTCGATCTCGATGTGCTCGTGCGCGGGCGTGCCGAGCGTAAGCACGATGTCGTCGGCGTCTGCCGCCGCGACGACGCTGTCGGCCACCGTCAGCCGCCCGCTGGCGTGGACACGCTCGAGCAGGGCTTGCGTACCGCGCTCCCGGAACGGCATGCGCCCGGCGCGTACCGCTGCCAGGATCTGCGGGTCGCGGTCGATGCCGATGACGTCGAGGCCACGGTCGGCGAACGACAGCGCCAGCGGCAGCCCTACTCGTCCGAGACCGACGACAGCAACGCGTGTTCCCACGAACGCAACTCTACGGCGCAGCGTCCGCTCGCCGCCGAGCCCGCTCGCCCGCGATCTGGTAGAGCGCACGCGCGACGAAGCGTGGGTTGGTCGTCAGGTAGCGTGGCAGCAGCCGGCGCGGCTCGCGTGTGCTGCGCCACACCCACTCGAGTCCCACCTCCTGCATCCAGCGCGGCGCTTGCTGGACACGTCCGGCGTGGAAGTCGAAGGCCGCGCCCACTCCGCACAGGACGCGTGCGTCGAGGCGCTCGCGCATCCGTGACATCCACTTCTCTTGTTTTGGCGCCCCGATCCCGACCCAGACGACGTCGGGGTCGTCGTGGTTGATACGGGCTGCCAGTTCGCGCTCCTCGCGCTCCGAGAGCGGACGGTGCGGCGGCGACCACGAACCGGCGATCTCGAGGCCTGGGTAGCGGGCGAGCAGCCGGCGCTCAAGCCGCTCGAGCCACTCGGCGTCGTGTCCGCCGTAGAGCCAAACGCGCCGGCCGCGGCGGGCGCAGCGGTCGAGGTAGCGCGCCATCAGCTCGGGCCCGTAGACGCGGTCGCGCAGCGGGTGGCCGAGGGCGCGCGCCGCCCACACCAGCGGCATCCCGTCGGGGACGACCATCGTCGCTCCCTCGAGCGCCGCCCTTAGCTCGGGGTCGTGCTCGGCCGTGACGACGGCGTGAACGGCGACGGCACAGACGTAACCGCGCTCGTCGCGGTCGACGATGCGGTCCATCACGTCCATCGCCCGCTCGTAGTCGACGAGCGTGATCGGCACGCCGAGGATGCGCACACGCTCGGGCGTTCGCGCGTCGGGCAGCGAAGCGGAAGTAGCTAGCGAAGGAGCGGTTATTCGGCTGTTCATCGGCGGGCGCAGGGGGCGGGTTGCACCCTTCGGGAAGCTGTCTACGAGTGTCTAACAGTCGCGGACGCCGGAAGGTGCGCTCCGCGGCTGGTCACAGTGTAGGTTCGCGCAGCCGTGTCGCCGCGTGCGCCATCTCCCGGCCGAGGCGCCGCCGTAGGACGCCGAGCCGCAGCTCGAGCGGCTGGTCTGCCGCGGGGCGCAGGTGTCGTTCGCGGCACGTTTGCGCAGCAGCTCTCCCAGGCCGGCGGCCTGGTAGTGATGTTGGTGGTAGCGACCGTCGTCGGCCGCGCTCTCGACCTGCGCGCTTTCGGTGTTTTCGGTCTGCTCTCTTCGCTCGCCGGCTACCTGCTGGTCATCCAGAACGCGGCAGCCGCTGCGGTCGTGCGCGAGCTGGCGGCCGTCGACGCGGGCGGGGCGGGCGGCGATGGGGGCACGCGCCGGTCGATCGTCGCCACGTCAGCGCTCGCGCTGTACGTCGCCGCGGCGCTCGCGGCTGCCGCGCTTGT
>BEIR01000250.1 GCA_002898855.1 bacterium HR41 | reverse complement strand
TGGCGGGAAGACGCTCGCGGCGCTAGCTCCGGCCGCGCGCAGGCGGGCACGAGCCGCCCGGTCGGCCGCACGCAGCTCGGCGCGCGCGGGCAACCCCACCGGCAGGTCGAGCGCCAGCGGTGCCGCGGATGACGTCGCCCGCTGGCGGTGCCAGGTCGCGAGCTCGGCGAACGACGAAGCCGTCACGAGCTCCGTCCGAGCAGGCGACCCGTTGCGGGCAACGGCGGCGACCCAACCTCCCGGTGCGCCGTCGACCCCGGTCGCCAAGACGCTCGCCACGGTTCGGCTTCGATCCTTCGAATCGGCTACCCACCGCTCGACCGCTCGCGCTTGGCGAGCGTAGCGAGCCGCGCCGTGGACGGGGCTAGCGATGGCCCGCCTAACATCGACCGCCATGGCAGGGTCGAGGAAGATACGAGCGGTGGTCATCGAGCGCTTCGGGCCGCCCGAGGTGCTCGCACTCGCCGAGGTCGAGCGTCCGCACCCGCGCTGCGGCGAGGTGCTGGTGCGGGTTGAGGCTGCTGCCGCTAACCCCGTCGACGCCAAGATCCGCGCTGCCGGCAGCTGGGCGGGTATTCCACTCCCGGCTGTGCTCGGCTACGACGCGAGCGGCGTAGTCGAGGAAGTCGGTGATGGCGTAACCAGCCTCAAGCCCGGCGACGAGGTTTGGTTGACGCCCGAGATCTTCGGCAACCGTCACGGCACCTACGCCGAGTACGTCGTCGCCAGCGAGCGCATCGTCGCTCCCAAACCGGCGAACCTCGACCACGTCGAGGCGGCGGCGGTGCCGCTCGCCGGTGGCACGGCGTGGGAGGCCTTGGTGCGCCGCCTGCGCCTGCGCGCCGGCGAGACGGTGCTGATCCACGGCGGAGCCGGCGGCGTCGGCTCGTTCGCCGTCCAGTTCGCCAAAGCGCTCGGCGCGCGCGTGCTCGCCACCGCCAGCGCCCGCAACCTCGAGACGCTGCGCGAGCTCGGCGCTGACGTCGCCCTCGACTACACGCGCGATGACGTCTACGAAGCGGCCCGCTCCGAGAACGGCGGTGCCGGCGTCGACGCCGTTCTCGATCTCGTCGGCGGCGAGATCGTTGCGCGCAGCGCCGAAGCGACGCGACCCTTCGGTCGCCTCGCGACGATCCTCGGGCCCACCGGCGACCTCACCGCCCTCTACACGCGCAACCAAACGCTCTTCGGCGTTTTCCTGACGCGCGAGCGCGAGCGTCTCGACGAGATGCGCCCGCTTTTCGAGCGCGGCCAGGTGCGTCCGCTCGTAGACGAGGTGCGCTCGCTCGACGAGATCGTCGAAGTGCACCGCCGCCTCGACAGCGGCCACGGGCGCGGCAAGGTCGTGCTGCGCCCCAGCTGAGACACAACGACAAACTGCAACCCCGGTCCGCCGACCGCGTTAGGATCGCCACGAAGCCCCCTGATAGGTAGCCGGTAGCGCAGCGTCGAGCGCGCGACGCCGACACCGGCAGGCGGCGCTTCGGGGAGGAGAGAGAAGCGGTGTCGTTGCTCGAGATCAGCGGCCTCGGCGTGCGTTTCGGCGGCGTGGTGGCGCTCGACGGCGTCGACCTCGCGCTCGCGGAGGGCGAGGTACACGGTCTCATCGGGCCGAACGGCGCCGGTAAGACCACGCTGTTCAACTGCATCTCACGCTTCTGTCGCCCGGCGGCGGGAGCGATCGTCTTCTCCGGCCGCGACCTGCTCTCCCTGCGCGCCCACGCCGTCGCCGCGGCGGGCATCGCCCGCACCTTCCAGAACCTCGCGCTGCTGCCGCGTCTCACCGTGCGCGAGAACGTGATGCTCGGCGGCCACGTCACTGCGCGACCGCGCTTCCTGGCCGCACTGCTCGCTTCGCCGGGCGAGCGTGCGCGCGAGCGCGACCTGCGCCGCGAGGCGGACACCACCCTCGAGCGCCTCGGCCTCGCGGCGATCGCCGACCGGCCTGTCGCCGGGCTGCCGCTCGGCACGCTCAAGCGCATCGAGCTCGCCCGCGCGCTCTGCGCACGGCCGCGCTTGCTGCTGCTCGACGAGCCCGCCAACGGCCTCACCCACGAGGAGGTGGAGGAGCTCGCCGAACTGCTCCTCGAGCTGCGGCGCGAGCGCGCGTTGACGATCCTGCTCGTCGAGCACCACCTCGGTCTCGTCTCACGCGTCTGCGAGCGCGTCTCCGTCCTCGACTTCGGCCGCAAGATCGCCGACGGACCGCCCGAACAGGTGAAAAGTGACCCGGCGGTCGTCGCCGCCTATCTGGGAGCTGCCGCGTGACGACCGTCGCTCCCAGCGGCCAGGCTTCGGCGACCGTCGCGGGCGGTCAGCCGCTCTTGGCGGTGCGTGGGCTGGTCGCGGCCTACGGCCCGGTGACGGTGCTGCGCGGCGTCGACCTCGACGTCGGCGAAGGCGAGGTCGTCGCCGTGCTCGGGCCGAACGGCGCCGGCAAGACCACGCTTTTGCGTGCGCTGAGCGGCGGTTGCCGCGCCAGCGGCCGGGCGACCTTCGCCGGTCGCGACCTGCTCGGGCTAGCACCCGACCGCGTCGCGCGACTCGGCATCGCCCACGTCCCCGAAGGGCGCGGCACCTTCGCCGAGCTCTCGGTGCGCGACAACCTACGCATCGGCGCTTGGCGCCGGCGCGACCGCCAGCAAGTGGTGCGCGATATCGACGAGCTCCTTGACCGTTTCCCGCGCCTGCGCGAACGGCTCGACCAGCCGGCCGGATCGCTCAGCGGCGGCGAACAGCAGATGCTCGCGATCGCGCGCGGCCTGGTGTCGGCGCCGCGGCTTTTGCTGCTCGACGAGCCGTCGCTCGGGCTCTCGCCCCGGCTCACCGCCGAGCTTTTCCAGCTGCTCGGCGAGCTCGTGCGGGGGCGTGGCGTCACCGCGCTGGTCGTCGAGCAGAACGCGCGCCTCGCGCTCGAGCTCGCCGACCGCGGCTACGTGCTTGAAGCCGG
>BEIR01000249.1 GCA_002898855.1 bacterium HR41 | reverse complement strand
TCCTGTCGGTGCCCGCGCTCCAGAACGTCCCGTCGCTCGCGCTCGCGCCGCGCGCCGAGAGCGGGCAGGGAGCGGCGGTGATCGGCTACCCGCTGAACGGGCCGCTGACGGTGGGGGCGGCGCGGGTCGGCGGTACCTACCGGATGTCGCTCACCGACATCTACGAGCGCGAGCGGGTGGTGCGCTCGGTGCTCGCCTTCCGCGGCGAGGTGCGTCCGGGCAACTCGGGCGGTCCGCTCGTCGATGCGGCCGGCCGGGTGGTGGGGACGGTCTTCGCCGCCGCCCGCGACGGCTCGCAGAGCGGCGCCGCCGTGCCCAACGATGTCGTCCGTGCGGCGCTCGCGCGGGCCGCGGGGCCGGTCTCGACCGGGCACTGCTAGCGCCGCCCAGGAAGCCGCGGCGCGAGCGCGGCGAGCATCGCGGGCGCGGGACGCGTACCCTCTCTGCGCGATGAGCCGGCAAGGCAAGACGCTGGTGGTGGCCGAAAAGCCCTCGGTCGGGCGCGACATCGCCCGCGCCCTCGACGACCGCTTCGTCGAAGCGAAGGACGGCACCCATCTCGTCGGCGAGCGCTGGATCGTCACCTGGGCGATCGGCCACCTGGTGACCCTGGCCGAACCCGACGCCTACGACGCGCGTCTCAAGCGCTGGCGTTTCAGCGACCTGCCGATCCTCCCCGAGCGCTTCAAGCTCGTCCCCAATGACCCCAAATCGGAGCGCCAGCTGCGAGCGATCCACGAGCTGATGCGCTCCGACGAGGTCACCGAGATCGTCAACGCCTGCGACGCCGGCCGCGAGGGCGAGCTGATCTTCGCCTATGTCTATGAGACCGCCGGCGTCGACAAACCCGTGAAGCGGCTGTGGCTGAGCTCGATGACGCGCCAGGCGATCCGCGACGCGTTCGAGCATCTGCGTCCCGGCGAAGAGATGAAGCGGCTCGAGGCGGCGGCGCGGTCGCGCTCGGAGGCGGACTGGGTGGTGGGCATGAATGCCACCCGCGCGGCGACGATCAGGTTGCGCTCGGCGTTCGACGGGGCGGTGTCGCTCGGTCGCGTGCAAACGCCGACGCTCGCGCTCGTCACGCGCCGCGAAGAGCAGATCCGCAACTTCGTGCCCGAGCCCTACTGGCTGATCGAGGCGACGTTCGTGGCGAGCGGCGAGCGCATCTACCGCGGCCGCTACCTCGGCGGCAAGCGCGTGGCGAAGGCCGAGGAAGCGCAGAAGATCGCCGACGCCGTGCGCGACCGGCGCGGCACGATCACCAAGCTCGAGAAAAGCGAGGAGCGCGAGCGCCCGCAGCTGCTCTACGACCTCACCTCGCTGCAGCGCCACGCCAACGTGCTCTTCGGTTTCTCGGCGCGCCGCACCCTCAACGCCGCGCAGCGCCTCTACGAAGAACACAAGGCGATCACCTATCCGCGCACCAACTCGCGCTACCTGACCGGCGACCTCGTCCCCGAGATCAAGCCCACCGCCGAGCTCGTCGGCCGCAACCCGCAGTACGCGCGCGCCGCCGAGTACGTCGTGTCCCTCGAGCGCCTGCCGTTGCAGCGCGTCGTCGACGACACCAAGGTCGAGGACCACCACGCGCTGATCCCGACGCGGGCCGAACACGACCTCTCGAAGATGGGACCCGACGAGCTGCGCATCTACGACCTCGTCGTGCGGCGCTTCCTCGCTGTCTTCCATCCCGACGCCGTTTACGAGCGCACGCGTGTCGAGACAACCGTCGCCGACCATGTCTTTCGCACCAGCGGGCGGCGGCTCGTCGAGGCGGGATGGAAGGCCGTCTACGGCGAGCAGATCGACGAGCCCGAGGGCGACGACGACAGCGGCGGCGACCAGCTTTTGCCGAAACTCGAGCAGGGCGAAGAGGTCGACACGCGCAAGGTCGACGTGCTCGAGAAGCAGACGCAGCCGCCGCGCCGCTACACCGACGCGTCGCTGCTCGCGGCGATGGAGACCGCCGGTCGCGAAATCGAGGATCCCGAGCTGCGCGAGGCGCTCAAGGACTCGGGGATCGGCACGCCGGCGACGCGCGCGGCGATCATCGAGCGGCTGATCGAGGTCGGCTACCTCGAGCGCGAAGGGCGCACGCTGCGCCCGACCGAGAAGGGCATGCAGGTGATCAAGCTGCTCGGCGACCATCCGCTCACCTCGGCGGAGCTCACTGGCGAGTGGGAGCGGCGGCTGGCGCTGATCGAGCGCGGCGAGGACACGCGGCCGGCGTTCATGCGCGACATCGCCGAGTTCACGACCAAGACCGTCGAGCAGCTCGACCAGCTCAAGAACGTCAAGATCGAGCGTGCCCGCCTCGGCCCCTGCCCGATCTGCGGGCGCGAGATCGTCGAGAACCGCCGCGGCTACTCGTGCTGGTCGAAGGACGATCCCGGCTGCGGGTTCGTGATCTGGAAGCGCAAGGCGGGCAAGACGCTGCCGGTCGACGTCGCCCGCGAGCTGATCGAGAGCTTGCGGGCCTCGATCGAGCGCGGCGACGACCCACCCGTCGGCCGCACCGAGAAGCCGGTGCCGGGCTTCAAGGGGCGGTCGGGCCGCAGCTTCCGCGCACGTCTGCGGCTCGAGCGCGACGAGCAGGGGCGCTGGCGCGTCGAGTTCGACGAGCAGTGGGCGCAGCAGCCCCGGGAGGCCGAGAGCGGCGACGGCGCGCGCGACGACGGCGCTGCGGCCGGTGCGCGCGACGCTCGGGTTGCAGCCGGCGCCACCGACGGCGCGGCGGCCGACAGCGACAGCGAGCGCGTCGCTATCCAACGAGGCGCTTGACGAGCGGCTCGCCGCGCTCGGGCACGAGAACGGCGTAGCCCGGCGCGTAGCCACCGAGCCCGTTCGACCCAGCCAGTGCCGGCTCGGCGATCCAGCAGCCGCTGTTCCAAAGCTGCGTGCCGCGGGCGGTTCGCCACTCGGCGGGTGCGTCGCCGGGAAGCGGACCGGCGCGGTGGGTG
>BEIR01000248.1 GCA_002898855.1 bacterium HR41 | reverse complement strand
TTCCGATCTAGGTGGTAGCGGCAGATCGCTGCCGCCAGCTGCGGCCGCGAGCGGTCGGGACGGAGGCGGTCGGCGACCTCGTCGAGGAGCTCGAACGTCTTCCGGAAACCCCAAGTCAACTCCGGTCGTGTGCGTTCGAGCAGCCCCGCGAAGTCGCCGCTGTAGTCGACGACCTCGCGCATGAAGCGTCCGAAGAAGACGGAGTGGCGCGCCTCGTCGACCTGCTGGGTCGCGAGGAAGTACTTCTGCTCCTCGCGTGGCGCTGCGTCTATGTAGGGCGAGAGGTTGTCGGCGACAGCATCCTCGCCGTGGAAGAAGAGCGCGTAGTTCCACAGCGCGGCTCTTCGCTCGAGGTCGGAGAACTCGTTATGCCAATGCTGGCGGTCGACCGTGAAATCGATCGCCGTCGCCTGCCAGTTCTGCTGCTCCCAGCGCGTGTAGAGATCCTCGTAGGAGATCTGGTCGGCGACGATCGTTGCACTCTCGGCCATTTCCTAGCCCTCCTCGCGTTCGCCGTGCGCTCGCCCTGGACTGCGGGCGCTCCCAACCTCTTGTGACACCATAACACTGTTACAAAGCCTGCTGTGCTGTAACGAGGCTGTCGTACGCTGCGCGTAGCGGCTGCGACAATCAGCCGGTGTCCAGACCGTTACCGGAACACGAGCGAACGGTCGTGCGAAGCGCATCCGCGCGGCGCAACATTCGCTCTCGGGCGGCGTTCTTTGAAGGGGGAGCCGGTGCTTGAGTGATTTGAAGGTCACAGAGACAGCAGCGTCTCGAACGGCTCGCCACCTCCCGGAGCGCGACATCCGTGCCCCGCGCAGGCCCCTGGCAGCGCTCGTTCTGCGCTTCGACACGCTGCGGGTCGCCGCTCGCGTTGGGACGCTGGCAGTACTCGACGCCTTCGGCATCAGTGCCGCGATCTACACCGCGCTGTGGATCAAGGCGGTGACGATCGCGCCCGGGGCCGAGCGCTACGTAGGGGCGCAGACCGCCGACTACGCACCGCTCGCCTGCCTGGTCGCGATGCTCCTGTTCGCTCGCTCCGGTCTCTACCGCGAACGCGCGCAGCGCCCGGGCCTCGCACGCGTCGGCTCGTCGCTGTTCCAAGCGACGGTCGTGATCCTCATCTACGCCCTGATCGAGGGACACCGGTTCCGCAGCTACTACATCTTCTACGCGTCGCTCGCTTTCGCGCTGCTCTACGTGGGCGTGTTGAGGTGGGCTTTCGAGCGTGCCAGCGGCGCGATCCTGCGGGCGGCCGGCTTTCGCCGTCGCGCCCTGCTCGTCGGCCGAGCGGGGCACGTCGAGCGCGTCGCCGAGGCACTGCGGGAAAGCTCGGAGATCGAGCCCTTCGGCTACATCGTCAGTGGCTTCTACGAGAACAACGGGGATCCCGCTAGCGGCAACGGGGCCGACGCTCACGGCGACGCTCCAGCGCTCGCGGGCAACGGCTCGTTCGCGGGCAACGGCTTCCACCCGCGGCGTCTGCGCGACTTCGGCTCGCTCGAGACGGTCGAACGCAACCTCGACTCGGTCGACGAGGTCCTGATCTGCGACCCCGAGTTCCCAGGCGATCGCGCCGTCGAGCTCGTCGAGCGCTGTCATCGCGCCGGCGTGCGCGTCCGCGTCGCGCCCTCGACGCTCGAGATCCTGATGGACCGCGTCGAGTTCGTGCCCGGTCAGGCGATACCGCTGTTCGAGCTGCGCCCACCCGTCTTCGAGGGCTTCGACTTCGTCGTCAAACGCACCTTCGACATCGTCGGCGCAGTGCTGCTCGTGGTCGCGCTGTCGCCACTGATGGCGCTGATCGCTGTGGCCATAAAGCTCACGTCGCGTGGCCCAGTTCTGTACCGGTCGCTGCGACCCGGCATCGGCGGCAGGCCTTTCTACTGCCTCAAGTTCCGCACGATGATCGACGGAGCCGAGGATCTGCAGGATGTCCTCGAGGACGCGAACGAGAAGGACGGTGCGATCTTCAAGATCCGCGACGATCCCCGCATCACCCCGCTCGGCCGCGTGCTGCGACGCTGGTCGCTCGACGAGCTGCCGCAGCTCTTCAACGTGCTGCGCGGCGAGATGTCGCTGGTCGGGCCACGGCCGCTACCGATGCGGGACTACTTGCGGCTCGAGGACTGGCACCGCAAGCGCTACCTCGTTCTACCCGGAATCACCGGTCTGTGGCAGGTGTCCGGTCGCTCCGAGCTCGACTTCGACGAGCTCGTGCGCCTCGATTTCCTCTACCTCGAGCGCTGGTCGGTATGGCTCGACCTCGCGATCCTCATCCGCACGGTTCCGGCCGTGCTGAGGGCACGCGGTGCTTGGTGAGAAGCTCGCGGCGCTCGGCCGGACGCGCTCGTGACCCCCCGCCGCTACGACGACCGGGTCTGGGAGCTCGTGCCCGATCGGGAGTTCCCGCCCGACCCGCGCGTGGTGCGCTTCCTGCGGTCGTTGGGTCGCTTCGACCGGGCGCTCGACCTCGGCTGCGGCGACGGCCGCCACAGCGGGCTGGTCGACTGCCGCGAGCTGGTGCTAGCCGACGTCTCGGCGCGCGCGCTCGAGCGTGCCGTCCGCCGCGGCCCGCGTCACGCCACGGCAGTCGAAATAGAGCCCGATAGTGCACTGCCGTTCGCCGATGGCAGCTTCGACCTAGTGGTAGCGGTCGAGGTCATCGAGCACGTGCGCGACACCCAGCTATGGCTCTCGGAAGTGCGACGCGTCCTGCGCCCCGGCGGCTGCTTTGCGCTGACGACCCCCGCCCACTCGCGACTGGACGCGATCTTCTGGGCGGTTCGCGGCCTCGAACGCCACTTCGATCCCTTCTCGCCACATCTGCGCATCTACACCGCACGTAGCCTCGCGCGGGCGCTGCGCGACCTAGGTTTCGATCCGGTGGCGGTGCGTCGCGAACGCGGCCTCTTGCTCGCACGCGCGACAGCGGCGCCGCTCGCGACGGTGCTCGCCCA
>BEIR01000247.1 GCA_002898855.1 bacterium HR41 | reverse complement strand
GACGGCGACAGGCGCTCGCGCAGGCGCCGTTCGTCGCGCAGCTCGTGCAGCTCGACACGCGCTTTTGCCCGCAGCAGGCGGAGGTAGTGCTCGCAGTCGTCGGCGAAGGGCGGGCGCGCCCGACCGACGGCGAGGATCACGATCCGCATCGCGCCCCGATCATGACGGCCGCTGGCCGTTCGCGCCCGGCGAGCGGCAGGCACCGAGTGTCGTGGTCGCACCAGCCACGGCCGGCTGCCGCCCCTTGCGATACTTCGGCACGTGAACGAAAACCACGCCGAGCGACGCTTCAACATCCATGCCGACCCCGAGACGATGGCGGGCGTGTACGCCAACTTCGCCAACGTGTCGCACTCCGATTACGAGTTCTCGATCACCTTCGCCCGCGTCGACCACGAAGTCGAGGAGGGCGAGGTGCCCGGGGTCGTGGTGTCGCGCATCAACATGTCGCCGCGGTTCGTGCGCGAGCTGATCGACGCTCTCCAGGACAACTACGCGCGCTGGCAAACGCGGCAGGGGATCCGCGACCTGCCCGAGTACGGCGGCCCCGAGGACTGACCCCCGGCCCCCGACCTGCAACGCCCGCGGCGTGCGCGTTACCGGGCGGTCCCGAGTCGCGACCGCCGCGCCGCGCCCGCCCCGCAGGGCGGCTGGGGCACCCTCCGGCCGCGGCGCTCGCTAGGCCGATGCGTGTCGCACTGATCTCCGACGTCCACGGCAACCTGCCGGCGCTGCGCGCCGTGCTCGACGACATCGAGCGTTGCGCGGTAAGCGAGATCTGGTGTCTCGGCGACGTGGTCGGCTACGGCGCCCAGCCCAACGAGTGCATCGAGCTCGTCGCCGAGCGCTGCAGCCGCTGGCTGGCGGGCAACCACGACCTCGTCGTCTGCGGGACGCTCGCTATCACCGAGTTTTCGGCGCACGCGCGCGCCGCTGCCGAGTGGACGCGCGAGGTTCTGGACCCTGCCGGTCGCGCGTTGCTCTCCGCCCGCCTGCCGTTCGACCTCTCGGGACCGGTGGGCTTGTGGCACGCGAGTCCACGCGACCCGGTCTGGGAGTACGTCCTGAGCGTGCCCCAGGCGGCAGAGTGCCTCGCCGCAATGAACTTCCGCATCGGCTGCATTGGGCACTCGCACGTCGCGCTGTTTTTCACGGCGTTAGGAGACAACGGCGAGGGCACGACGGGTGCTGTCACCGAGCCAGATCGCGAGCTCGCCCTCTCCGAGGGCTGCTGGTTGCTCAACCCCGGCAGCGTCGGCCAACCGCGCGACTCCGACCCCCGTGCGAGCTGGCTGCTGCTCGATCTCGAGCGGCTGACCGCGGTGTGGCGGCGCGTCGAGTACCCGGTCGACGAAGCGGCAGCGGCGATCGTCGCCGCGGGACTGCCGCCCCTTCTGGCTGAGCGCCTGTGGACGGGCACGTGAGCGGCGACATCCGCCTAGGGTTAGCTCCCGTGACGGGCGCTCGCGACAGTGCACGGCGGACCGCACGCCCCGCGCAGGGGACGCCACGGCGCGCCACCGGTGCCGCCGCCCGGCCTCGTCCACTCCGTCAGCTGCGCTCGCTCGCCGCGCTCGCGCTGCTCGCGGTCACGGTGAGCGGCTGCTCGGCACTCGAGCGCCAGCGCTCGTCGGCACGGCTCGATCCCGAGGTCGCGAACGCGCTCGCGCGCCAGCTCGACTCGATCGAACGCCGCTTCCAGGTGGGCGGCGGTGCCTGCAATGACATCACCGGCGGCGCCGACCCGAACACCACACCGGTTCGCGAGGCGATCGCCCGCGTCCGCGACGCCGACCTGCGCGACGCCCTCACGCAAAGCTTCGACCACCTGTTCTCGCTGGTGCGCGAGCAGTGCGTGGCCACGCCCACGGTGCCCGAGGTGACGACACCCGAGGTGACCGAGCCCGCCCCGACCGACACGGCCACCCAACCGAGCGAAACCAGCACGGGACCAGAAACCACACCCGCCCCCCAGACGCAGCCGACCCAGCCGGGCGGCGGTGCCGGAGCGGTCACACCCAGCCCCGGGGCGGCGGACAAGGCCCCGAAGAGGACGCGCGGGCGGCAGTCGGGCGGCGCACAGGCGCCGGACGGAGCCAGCGGCAACGGGGGCTAGGAGGGCGCAAGTGGCGACCCCGACGCTTCTGAGCGGCCGCTACCGGCTGGAAGAGCGGATCGGAGCCGGCGGCATGTCGACCGTCTTCCGCGCCGTCGACGAGGTGCTCGAGCGGCCCGTGGCCATCAAGCTGCTCGCCGAGCACCTCGCCCAGGACCAGTCGTTCGTGGCGCGCTTCCGCCACGAGGCGCTGGCGGCAGCTCGGCTCCAACACCCAAACATCGTCCAGGTCTACGACTCCGGCTTCGACCCGGATTCCGGTCGCCACTACATCGTGATGGAGTACGTCGACGGCTTCTCCTGCGCCGAGCTGCTTCGCGACCATCGCCGGCTCGATATCGAGCAAGCCGTCGCGATCGGCCGCGACGCCTGCCTTGCGCTCGACTACGCGCACCGCGCCGGGATCGTCCATCGCGACGTCAAGCCCGCGAACCTGCTTGTGTCGCGTACCACCGGCGTCACCAAGCTCACCGACTTCGGCATCGCCAAGGCCGCCGAGCAGACCCGCATCACGCAGGTCGGGTCGGTGCTCGGCACCGCCGCCTACCTCTCGCCGGAACAGGCACGCGGCGAGGAGGTGGGTCCGGCCTCCGACATCTACTCCCTCGGCGTCTGCGTCTACCAGTTCCTCGCTGGCCGCCTGCCCTACGAGTACGGCTCGCTGACCGAGCTGGCGCTGAAACAGCAGCAGGACGAGATCCGTCCGATCACCGACTTCCGTCCCGAGGTGCCGGAAGCGCTCGACCGCGCCGTGCGGGTGGCGCTGGCGCGCGACCCGCGGCATCGCTACGCGCGTGCGCTGGACTTCGCGCAGGCACTCGAGGCGGGGCTCACCGGGCGCACCACGGCGGCGACA
>BEIR01000246.1 GCA_002898855.1 bacterium HR41 | reverse complement strand
ACCATCCGCTGCACCTGGCCCTTGTCGGCCGCTCCGGTGCCGCAAACGGCCTGCTTCACCTGCTGGGGGGTGTAGGAGAAACAGGGCACGGAGCGTGCGCCAGCGGCCGCGAGCACGACGCCCCGCGCCTGACCCACCGCCATCGCCGTCTGCACGTTGCGCCAGAAGTAGAGATCCTCGACCGCGAGCGCCGTCGGCTGGTAGCGGGCGACGAGCTCGTCGACGCCAGCGTGGAGCGCAGCGAGGCGCCGCTCGAGCGCGGCGGCGCGAGGCAGCGCGAACACGCCACCGTCGAGCGCGCCGAGCCGTCCGCCGCACGCGACGACCACGCCGTAGCCGCAGTGTTGGGAGCCAGGATCGACGCCGATCACGACCACTGCCGATGGATTCTGCGGGCGCGATCGGACGCCTTCGCCCGGCGCCTCGCTCCTGCGAAGCCGTCGCCTGCTCGGTTAGCGTTAGCGGCCGTGATCGAGATCCTGCCCACCCGTCTGCCCGGCCTCAAGCTGATCCAGCCGCGCGTGTTCGGCGACGAGCGCGGCTTCTTCCACGAGACCTACCGTCGCGACGCCTACACGGCGGCGGGGATCGACTGCGAGTTCGTCCAGGACAACCACTCGCGCTCGCGCCGAGGCGTCGTGCGCGGAATGCACTTCGCGCTGCCGCCCGGCCAAGCCAAGCTGGTGCGGTGCGCGCACGGCAAGATCGTCGACATCGTCGTCGACATCCGTCGCGGCTCGCCGACCTACGGCCAGTGGGAGGCGTTCGAGCTCGACGACGAGAACCTCCGCCAGCTTTTCGTGCCAGTCGGGTTCGCCCACGGCTTCTGCGTGTAGATCTCGGTGGTCGCCGTATCATTAAAAAAAAAGCACTACTACGACCCCGAGCTCGAACGCGGGATCCATTTCCGCGATCCCGAGATCGGCATCGAGTGGCCGCTTCCCGTCGACGAGCTCGTGCCCTCGGAGCGCGACCGCAACGCGCCCACGCTTGCCGAGGTAGCCGACACGCTGCCGTTCGTGTACGACGGCGAGAGCTAGCCCGCTGCCGCCACCGTCGGCCGCGCGCGCTACACGCCCGCGACCTGCTCGAGGAGCTCGGCGTCCATGTCGAAGTTGGCGTGGACCGCCTCCACGTCGTCGTGGTCCTCGAGCGCCTCGAGCAGCTTCAGCAGGCGACCGGCATCTTCGCGCGCGACCGGTGTTCTCGAGGTCGGGCGCATCACGATCTCGGCCGACTCGACCTCCACGCCGCTCGCCGCGAGCGCGTCGCGCACCGCCGCAAAGTCGGCGGGATCGGTGACGATCTCCCACAGGTCGCCGTCGCGCGAGAAGTCCTCGGCGCCGGCGTCGATCGCCGCGAACAGCGCGTCCTCGTCGTAGCGGCGCGCGTCGACAACGATCTCGCCCTTCTTCTCGAACACCCACGCGACCGAGCCCGGTTCGCCCATGCTCCCCCCGTGGCGGGTGAAGAGGTGGCGGATCTCGCCGCCGGTGCGGTTGCGGTTGTCGGTCAGCGCTTCGACAAGGATCGCGACGCCGCCCGGCCCGTAACCCTCGTAGACGACTTTTTCGATCGCCTCTCCCCCGGCCTCGGCCCCCACGCCACGGGTGATCGCACGCTCGATGTTCTCCTTCGGCATGCGCGCCTCTTTCGCCTTCTGGATGGCGTGGGCGAGCGCGGGGTTGCCGTCGGGGTCACCACCGCCCTCGCGCGCGGCGACCTGGATCGCGCGCGCCAGCTTGGTGAAGAGCTGTCCGCGCTTGGCGTCTACAGCCTTCTTCTTGTGCTTGATCTGCGCCCACTTGGAGTGGCCTGCCATCGCGCAGCAGTTTAGGTCCGCTCAGCCAGTCACCGAGCTCAGATCGCGAAGCGACCGTCGCGCTGCAAGGTTTCGCCGTCGACGGTGATCTCGCCCCCGTTGCGGAGGTCGAGCACCATGTCCCAGTGGATCGCCGACTCGTTGCGACCACCCGTCTCCGGGTAGCTGGCGCCGAGCGCAAGGTGGACGGTACCGCCGATCTTCTCGTTGAGCAGGATCTCCTTCGTAGCGGTGGCGATCCCGTAGTTCGTGCCGATGCCGAGCTCCCCCAAGCGACGCGCCCCCTCGTCGGTGTCGAGCATCTGCAAGAGGAAGTCGGCGCCCCGCTCGGCGTCGGCGTCGACCACACGCCCGCCCTCGAACCGCAAGCGCACGCCCGCCACCTCGCGCCCGCCGTAGACCGCCGGGAAGGTGAAGGTCACTTCGCCATCGACCGAGTCCTCGATCGGAGCGGTGAAAAACTCGCCGTCGGGCATGTTGCGTTCGCCCACACAGGGGATCCAGCGCCGCCCCTCGACCGCCAGGCGCAGATCGGTGCCGGGAGCGGTGATGCGCACCTCGCTGCGCCCCTCGACCCACTCGGCGAGCCGGCGCGTCTCGGCGGCGCGCTCGCGCCAGGCGGCGATCGCGTCGCCGCCGTCGACGAGGCACGCACCGTAGTAGAAGCGCTCGTACTGATCGAGCGACATCCCCGCCTCGGCTGCGTAGGCGTGGGTCGGAAAGAGCGTCAAGACCCAACGCAGCTCGCCGGCTGCCGAGCGCCGCATCTGCGTATCGAGGAGAGCGCGGCGAGCCTTCTGTGCGCGTGCCTGGCGCGCGGGATCGACCTGGGTCAGCGCGCGCGTATTGTGCTCGGCGAGGATCGCGAAGCGCACGTCGGCTTCCTCGGCCGCCCACCGCGCCGGCGGCGGCACGAAGTCGAGCTGCTCGTCGTTCGCAAGCTCGTAGAAGAGCGCTGGCGCCTCCTCGGGCGAGAGCTGGACGACGGGATGCCCACCGGCGCGCAGAACCTCCTCGAAGATCGCCAAAACCAGCGGCTCGGCGGCCGTCGACGCCTGGATGACGCACACGTCACCCGGTTTCACCTCGGTCGAGTAGCGCACGAGCACGCGCGCCAGCGCTTCGACACGTTGGTCCCTCACCTTCCCCGTACCTCCTCGTCGG
>BEIR01000245.1 GCA_002898855.1 bacterium HR41 | reverse complement strand
CCTCGGGCAGCGCGCCCGCTCGCAGCCGTGCTTCCTGCCGGCCTCGCCAGAACGACCGTGAAGAGCCCAGCGCTGTCGCGCCAGCTCGCTTCCAGGACAAGCCCTGCTGCAGCAAGTTCGGCGGCGAATTGCGGCTCGCTGAACTTCGCCGACGTTTCGGTGCGGATCTCCTCGCCGGGATCGAGGTGTAGCGCTCTTCCGTCTGCGCGCCCGAGCTTGGCCTGCACCGGCCTCAGCGCCCGCAAGCGCATCTCGACCCACTGCTTCTCGCAGTCGTAGAAGGCACGGTGCGCGAAGGCGTCGGGATCGAAGTCGGCGTCGAGCAGGCGATTCAGGTGGCGCAGCACGTTGCGGTTGAACTCGGCGGTGACACCGGCCGCGTCGTTGTAGGCGCGCTCGATCACCGAAACGTCTTTGACGAGATCGATCCCGACCAGCAAGCGGTCGCAGTCGCGCATCGTCTCGCGTAAATGCGCAAGCAGACGAATGCGCGCAGCCCGCTTAAGGTTGCCGATCGTTCCGCCCAGGAACGCGACGAGTCGCGGCGAGCCCGGGAAGGGATCGGGCAGCGCGTCGAGATGCTGTTCCCAGTCGGCGGCGAGTGCGTGCACACGCAGGCCGGGAAACTCCGCGCACAGCGCGCGCCCGGCGCGGTCGAGCGTCTCGGTGGCGACGTCGAGCGGAACGTAGCGACGGAGCGATCCCCTCGCGTTCATCGCAGCGAGCAGGGGGCGCGTCTTCGCGGCGCTTCCGGCGCCCAGTTCGACGAGCTCGGCGGGATCGGCGAGCGCGACGATCTCGGCGGCCCGGCGCTCGAGGACCTCGCGCTCAGCACGGGCCGGGTAGTACTCGGCGAGCTCCGTTATCCGCTCGTACAGCTGGGACCCACGCTCGTCGTAGAGCAGTTTCGCTGGCAGCTCCCGCAGTGGAGCACGGAGCAGCCCCTCGAGCGCCTCGCGCACGAGCTGTGCGCGTGCCTGCCCTTCGTCGATGAGGCTGACAACCTCGAGACACCCCTCGGCTTCGGCTCTGTCGGCAGCGGAAACTCCTGCGTTAGGCACCGCTCAATCCTCCGGCAGGTCGACGGCGCAGCGCACGCCCGCGAAGATCTGGCGGCGCTCGGGCAGATCCCAGTTACGGAACGTGGCCGTGGCGATCTCGGCTTGCGTAGCCCAAGACCCGCCGCGCAGCACGCGGTAGCCACGCCGAAAGTGCGCCTCGGAGTACTCGCGGTACGGGTAGGCGCGGAAGCCGGGGTAGCCGTCGAACTCGCTGGCGGTCCACTCCCACACGTCGCCGATCAGCGCTTGCGCTCCGCAGGGGCTTGCGGCGCGTGTCGCGTCGACCGGGAGCGGGCGGAACGATCGCAGGTCGCACACCGCGTGCCTGCGAGCCCACGACGCGTCGGTGAGGGTGCGCTCCGCCCCGGCGCCATTCGCGCTGCTGCCGGGCACGTGCGTAGCGGCGACCTCCCATTCGTACTCGGTCGGCAGCCGCTTGCCCGCCCAGCGCGCGAACGCTTCCGCCTCGTAGAACGAGATGTGGGCGACGGGCGCGTCGGGGGCGCGCTCGACCTCACGACCGAACCAGATCTCGCCACCGTCGGCTGTCCAGTAGAGCGGTCGCTCCCAGCCCTCGCGACGGCGCACTGCCCACCCTTCGCGTGACCACAGCGCGGGGTTGCGGTACCCGCCGTCGGCGACGAACTCGGCGAACTCGCGGTTGGTCACCGGTCGGCGGTCGATCGCGAAAGCCCCTAGCTCGACGATGTGGGCGGGGCGCTCGTTGTCGTAGGCGAAACCGTCCCGCTCGGCACCGATCCGGTAGCGACCGCCCGCGATCGCGATCGTCTCGCCCCGCACAGCGGGCTGGGCGTCGGTCGCTCCGGGCAGCACCGGGCTGTCGTCGAGCAGGGGCGGGTCGAAAGCGCCGGCGGGTGCGATCTTCAGGGCTTGCAGCACGGTTTCCAAATGCTGTTGCTCGTGGCGAGCGACAAGCTCCGCGAAGAAACTCGCCTCGTCGTGGTCGCAGCGGGAAAGCACCGCCTGCGTGCGCTCGCGCACGGCCGCTAGGTACGCGAGCGCGTCGCGCGCGCGCAGGTGGGGGGCCTTCGCTCGCGCCGCCCGCGGCGTGGCGATCGCGTCGTACGTCGCGCGCAGCTCGGGGTACAGCGGCGACATGCCGCCCAAACGCTCAGCGATCCAGAGATCCTCAAACGCCGCGATGTGCCCGAGGTCCCAGGCGATCGGCGAGAGGATTGGCGTGAACACCCGGTCGAGCGCGCGTTCGTCGACGCGCCCGACGAGTGCCAGCGTCCGCTCGCGCACACTTGCTAGGCGCTCCAGCTGCCACTCCGAAGATGGCAGTTCGACCGCCGCGGCACCGGCCACCGTCGCCGGTGCCGGCGGCGTGTCGGTGTGCACATTTGCCTTCCGCTGCACCTACTGTTCGACCCGCTCCACCAGGAAAGAGATTCGCACCAGTGCGCGCCACTCGTCGAGGTTCTCGCCGCGCAGACCTGTCGAGACCACGTCGACGGCCTTGATGTTGCGGAGCGTCTTGCGCGCCTCCTCGAGCGCTGCCTTGACAGCGGCGTCCGAGCTCTCCTTCGACGCTCCGACGACCTCGATGATCTTCGTTACCGCCATCGTTCCCTCCTCTCTCGCTTACGCGCGACGCTAGCGACGCAGATCACCGCGCGACAAGGGGCACAGGGAGCTGTACCGCTGCGAGCTCAGTCGCCGGGCGGCGCGAGTTGCTCGACGAGCTCGCACCAACCGTCGACATCGAGGTCGCGATCGGGCACGATGAGCAGCACCGGGGTGTCGATCCCGCGGCTCTGGAACGCCCGGACGCGCTCGCGCTGCTCCGCCGGCGTACCGAAGATGAAGATCTCCTCGATCAGACGTTCCGGCGCGAGCTCGACGGCCTTGCGCCGGTCGCCCGCGCGCCACGCCGCGACCATCGCGTCGATCTCGTCGCTGTAGCCG
>BEIR01000244.1 GCA_002898855.1 bacterium HR41 | reverse complement strand
CGACGATGTGCAGATCGAAGGGTGCGAGAGCTGTGGGCCAGAAGATGCCGGCCTCGTCGGAGCGCTGCTCGATCGCGGCAGCGACGACGCGCGCCGGGCCGATGCCGTACGAGCCCATCACGATCGGACGCTCTCTGCCCTGTTCGTCGAGGAAGGTCGCGCCGAGCGGCTCGGAGTAGCGCGTGCCGAGCTTGAAGATGTTGCCCACCTCGATCGCCGCTTCGATGCGAATCGTGCCGCCACGCGGACAGCGGTCGCCGGCTTCGACACGACGGATGTCCGCCCACTCGCAGTCGAAGTCGCGCCCGGGCTCGACCCCCACCAGGTGGGTGTCGGCTTCGTTGGCGCCGGTCACGAGCCCGCGCAGGCCGCGCAGCGCCTCGTCGGCGACGAGCGCACAGCCGAGTCCGACCGGGCCGATGTAGCCCGGCGGCACATGCAGCTCACGCTCGATCTCTTCGGCGGTGAGCTGGCGCACCTGCTCGCCGAGGTGGTTGCGCAGTTTCACCTCGTTGAGACGGTGGTCGCCGCGCACGAGCGCGACGAGCACACGGCCCGACTCGGTGCGCACCGGCAGCGCTTTAACGAGCGCGGCGGGAGGGACTGCGAGAAACGCCGAAACTTCCTCGATTGTCCGCTGGCCAGGGGTGTGGACCTTCTCGGGTCGCTCACGGGGTGCGGGCAGGTCGCCGGGCGCTCGTGGCGTGCCGCGCGCGATCTCGACGTTCGCGGCGTAGCCGGCATCGGAGAGCGCGATCTCGTTCTCGCCCGCTGGGCACGGCGCCATGTACTCGTGCGCACCCGAACCGCCCATCATCCCCACATCCGACTCGACTTCGTACCACTCGAGGCCGGCGCGGTCGAAGATGCGCGCGTAGGCGCCGCGGTGGAGCTCGTAGGAGCGCTCGAGCCCCTCAGCGTCGCGATCGAAGCTGTAGGCGTCCTTCATCACGAACTCGCGCACGCGCAGAAGCCCCGCGCGCGGGCGGGGCTCGTCGCGAGCCTTCAGCTGGAACTGGTAGAGGATCAACGGCAGCTGGCGGTAGGAGCGCACCTCGCGCGCCACGTGCCAGGTAACGGCCTCTTCGTGCGTCATCGCCAGAACTAGCTCCGCCTCGCGCCGGTCACGCAGCTTGAAGAGCTCCTCGATCTGGGCGCGACCAGTGCGCTGCCACAGCTCGATCGGCTGGATCAACGGCATCAACATCTCCTGGGCGCCGATCGCATCCATCTCCTCACGGATGATCTGCTCGCAGCGGCGGTGGGCGCGCCACAGCGCCGGCAGATAGGTCCAAAGACCGGCACCGAGCTGACGAGCGAGGCCGGCGCGCACGACCAGCCGGTGCGACACCGATTCGGCGTCGGCGGGGTCCTCACGCAGCGTCGGCAGGAAAAAGGACGACAGTCGCGCCATGCCGGAGCGCGGAGTCTATTCCTGTCCCGGGGCCGAAGCGGCTGCCACCGGCCGGGCGGGTGGCACCTGCCGGAGCGCGCTACTCCCGGACGCGGGCGAAACGCCTGCCGGCAACGCGTTCGCGCGCGGGCACGGCGTCACGCTCGCCGCTGCCGACTTCAATGCGCCGGGGTTGTGCAGCCGTTTGCCCCGCCACTGGCAGCGGTGTCGCCTCGGCGAGCGCCTGCTCGGCAGCTGCTGCCGCCTCGAGCGCCGCGAGCCGCTCAGGCGTGAGATCGCCGGCGTTCTCCTCCTCGATCTTGCGCAGCCAGGCGGCGCCCTCGGCCGCCTCGCGCTCGTCGAAGACCGTGCGTCCCGCCGCGAGCGAAGCGTCGATCACGCGGAAGAGCTCGTCGACTAGCCGCTCCTGCGGGACCTTTCGCAGCGGCTTGCCGTGAGCGAAGATCAGACCCTCGTTGCGCGCCCCGGTGATGCCGAAATCGGCGTGGGCGGCCTCCCCGAGACCGTTCACCGCACAGCCGAGCACCGCTACCTCGATCGGTTCCGTGTAGTGCTGTAGCCGCTCCTCGATCTCGGCGACGACGGTGTCCATATCGAACTGCAGGCGGCCGCAGGTCGGACAGGCGATCAACACCGGGCCGCGCGCGCGGAGCTTGAGGGCCCGCAGAATCTCCCACGCGACCTTTACCTCCTCTTCCGCGTGGAAGGTCGACAGCGAGATGCGGATGGTGTCGCCGATCCCGTCGGCGAGCAGCGTCCCGAGCCCGACGGCCGACCGGATCGAGCCCGACCATTTCGTCCCGGCCTCGGTGATGCCGATGTGCAGCGGGTAATCGATCCGCTCGGCGAGCAGGCGGTTGGCGGCGATCGTGTCGGGCACGCTTGTCGACTTCACCGACACCTTGAAGTCGTGGAAGTCGAGCGACTCGACGAGCTCTACTGCCTCGACGGCGGCGCGCACGAGCGCCTCGACCGGGTTCTCGCGCTCGAGCTCGTGCAGGTGCTTGGGCAGCGACCCGGAGTTCACGCCGATGCGCATCGGCACACCCGCAGCGCGCGCCTTCTCGACTACCTCGCCGAGTTTGTCGCGGCCGCCGATGTTGCCGGGATTGATGCGCACGCAGTGCGCGCCGGCATCGATCGCTTTGAGGGCGAGCGTGTGGTTGAAGTGGATGTCGGCGACGATCGGGATCGGCGAGCGCCTGACCAGCTCGCGCAACGCCTGCACGTCCTTGTCGCGCGGCACCGCGACGCGCACCAGATCGGCGCCGGCGTCGGCAATGCGCTGGATCTGGGCTAGCGTCGCCTCGACGTCAGCCGTCTCGGTTTTAGTCATCGACTGGACGGCGACCGGTGCGCCGCCACCGATCGGCACGCCACCGACCTTGATCTGCCGCTTCGACGCCACGTCCCGCCATGGTAGTTGACGGGCCCGAGCGCACCGCCCCCCGCCCGCCGTTGGGCCGCAGCGGGTCTCCGCAGGCTGCGACGGCCCTCAGCGGTCGATCACTCGGCGAGCGGTTCCTCGCCGCAGCCGGCGTACAGCTCTTCGATCACGGAGGCGTACTTTTCGTTGATCGGCTTCCGCTTGAGC
>BEIR01000243.1 GCA_002898855.1 bacterium HR41 | reverse complement strand
GGCTGCGGGTCGATCGTGCGTGCCAAAACGCCACGCACGAAAAGTGGACGCTCGTGGCACCCCTCGAGCCGCGCGAGCGTCGGCCGCACCAGCAGATGAAAGAGGACGAACACCGCGGCCGGATTGCCGGGCAGCGCGAACACGATCGCGCTCGTGCCCTCGGCCACGCCGATCCGCGCCGGCCTGCCGGGGCGCAGCGCAAGACCACGGACGAGCTCCTCGACACCGACCGCGGCCAGCGCCGTACGCACGTGATCGTGGCGACCTACCGAGACGCCGCCGCTAGCTACCACCATGTCGTACTCGCGACAAGCGGCGGCGAGAGCGCGCTTGACCGCTGCGGGCGAATCGGGTAGCGGCCCGATCGGCTCGACCTCGCGCACACCGAACATCGTCGCGAGCGCCGCGAGCATCGGGCCGTTGGCATCGCGAACGCCGGCGCGCGCACGCTCGCCGCTAGCACGGGCGAGTAGCTCGTCGCCAGTCGTCACCACAGCTACACGGGGCTGGCGCCGGCAGGCGACCGACTCCTCCCCGAGCGCCGCGAGCAGCGCAATCTCGCCGGCGCCGATGCGCATGCCCGCCGGCAGGACCTCCGCCCCGGCGGGTGCGTCCTCGCCGCGAAGGCGGACGTCGGTGCTCGCTGCGACGGGCGCGAGCACTTCGACGGTGTCGCCGGCCACCGCCGCCCGCTCGCGTCGCAGCACCGCGTCGGCGCCCGGCGGGAGGGGCGCGCCGGTGGCGATCTCGCGACACGTTCCAGGAGCGAGCGGCGGGGGCCACGGCGCGCCCGCAGCGACGTCGCCGACGAGGCGCAGGCGAGCGCCCGGGCTAGCTGTATCGGCAGCGCGAACGGCGAAGCCGTCCATCGCGGCGTTCGTGAACGCCGGCAGCGGGAACGGGGCGCGCACCGGCGCGGCAAGCACGCGACCGAGAGCGGCGTGCAGCGGAACGTCTTCGCAACCGAGCGGGCGCACGGTGTCCGCCAGCAGCGCTAGCACCGCCTCGAGCGACGCGCGCTCGAGCGGCGCCCGCCCGGGCGCTGGCCGCTCGACCACCGCCATCGGCCTATGCCGCGAGCAGCTCCACGGCGTGCCGCAAGACGGGCGCGAGCGACTCGCGCAGCTCGACGAGAGCGCTGGGGTTGCCGGGCAGGTTGACGATCAGAGTGCGCCCGCGCACCGCCGCCACGGCGCGCGACAGCGCGGCGAGCGGCGTGCGAGCGAACGAGTGCGCACGAACGAGCTCGGCGATTCCGGGCACCTCGCGGTCTGCCACCGCCAGCGTCGCCTCGGGTGTGCGGTCGTCGGCGGTGAGGCCTGTCCCGCCGCTGGTGAGCACCACCGCTACGCGCTGGCGATCGGCACAGTCGCGCATGAAAGCGGCGAGCGCAGGGGGATTGTCGGGAAGAACGGCGAAACGTGCGACGCTCAGCCCCGCAGCATGAGCGAGCGCGCGGAGATGGGGCTCGGCGCGATCGGGGCGCGCCCCGCTCGCTGCCCTGGTCGAAACTACGAGCAGCGCGCACGTTCCGACGCTGGCCGCGGCTTGCGCACCCGCGCGACGTAGGTGGACGGGCACGCAGTCGGGCGTGGCCGCCAGCGCGGGCTCCTGGCGCCAGATGCCGCTGCGCCCTCCACGCTTCTCGATCACGCGCGCGTCGCTAATCGCCGCCCCCGGCTCGACGGCCTTGACCATGTCGTAGAGGGCGACGGCCGCGGTCGTGCAGGCGACGAGCGCCTCGAGCTCGACGCCGGTGCGAGCGTGGGCGCGCGCTGTCGCCTCGATCGAGACGCGGCCGAACTCAGGTTCGGGCGCGATCGCGACGTCGACGTGGGCGAGCGGCAGTGGATGTGCCAGCGGCACGAGCTCCGCGGTGCGCTTGGCAGCCTGGATGCCGGCGAGCCGCGCCACCGCGATCGCGTCGCCCTTGGGAAGGCCGCCATCGGCAAGCGCGGCGCAGGTGGCGGTGCTTGCGCGCAGAGTCGCGCGCGCCCGCGCGGAACGCTCGCTCAACGGCTTTTCGCCGACGTCGACCATGCGCGCACGCCCCGCGCTGTCGACGTGGGGCAGGGCGACGGGCGTGCCGCTCGCCGCGCTGCCGTTCGTGCCCGCTCCGGCCACAGCTCCTGGTCCGCCGGTACCGGGAGCGGAGTCGCTCGGTTCGATCGCCACGGCGCCACGGTAACCAGCCGTCGGCCGGCACCGTCTCGCCAAGCCGTCGAGCGCGACGCCCACTGTTTGCGACAACACGGCACACAGCGCCGAGCACCGCCCGCCCTACATTCGTCCCGTGCGTGTACGCGTACTGCTTTTCGCCTCGCTGCGCGACGCCTTCGGTCGGCGCCACGTCGACCTCGAGCTCGACCCCGGCAGCGATGCTGCCGCGGCGCTGCGCGCTCTCGCCGAGATCGCCCAGCGCCGCGGCTCGCGCGCCGCGCTGGAACAGACCTTCGTGTTGGCGATCAACGATCGCTGGGCCGATCCCGCCACGGCGCTGCGCAACGGCGACGTGCTCGTGCTCGTGCCGCCGGTAAGCGGAGGCAGCCCCGCCGACCGACAGCCGCCGCCGACGCACGTGAGCGTGCGCCTCACGTTCGAGAGCCTCGACGCCGACCGTCGCGACGAGGGGCGCTGCGCGCCGACCGACCCCCTGGTCGACGACGGCAGCGCGGGTGCGCGCGTCGTCTTCGAAGGGCGCACGCGCGACGTCGACGCACTCGAGTACGAAGCCCATCCGCCGCTGGCGCTCGCCGAACTCGAAGCGATCGCGCGGACGGCGCTCCAGCGCCACCACCTCCGCGGGCTGTCGATCGAGCACCGGCTGGGGCGCGTGCCGCGCGGCGAGACCTCGCTGCGCGTGGTGGCAGCGGCCCGCCACCGCAGCGAAGCGTTCGCCGCAGCCTGCGAGGTGGTCGACGAGATCAAGGCGCGCGTGGCGGTGTGGAAGGTCGAAACCGATCGCCACGGTCGACGACGCGCGAGCGGTCAGCTACCGCCACGGCGGGCGCTGACGCTGGCGCGGTTCTTGGGAGCGG
>BEIR01000242.1 GCA_002898855.1 bacterium HR41 | reverse complement strand
TCGCTGGTTTGCAGGCGATCGCCACCGCCCGCCGCTTGGGCGCGATCGTTTTCGGCTACGACGTTCGCGCAGCTGTCCGCGAGCAGATCGAATCGCTCGGCGCCCGCTTCCTTGAGATCGACCTCGGGATCGAAGACGCCGAAGCGCAGGGCGGATACGCGCGCCCGCTCACCGAAGAGGAGCAACAGCGCCAGCGCGAGCTGCTCGCCGACGCCATCGCCGGGATGGACGCAGTGATCTCGACCGCCGCCGTTCCCGGCCGACGCGCCCCGCTTTTGATCATCGAGGACGCGGTCCGGCGGATGCCGGCCGGGTCGGTGATCGTCAACCTCGCTGCCGAGACCGGCGGCAACTGCGAGCTGACGAAGGCGGGCGAGACCGTCGAAGCGCACGGGGTGAAGGTGATTGGGCCGGTAAACCTGCCGTCGGCGATGCCCGACCACGCCTCGCAGCTGTACGCACGCAACATCCAGGCGCTGCTCGAGCTCGTCACCGAAGAGGGCAAGCTCGCGCTCGACTTCGAGGACGAGATCGTTCGCTCGGCGTGCATCACGCGCGACGGCGAAATCGTTCACGAGGGCGTCCGCCAGGCGATCGGCGCGCCGGCAAGCTGACGGAAGGAGGAGCTGAGATGGACGCCACAGCAGCCGCGACGCTGCTTCCGATCGCCGCCGAGACGGCGGGCTCGTCGATGGACCTGCTCACCGAACTGACGATCCTGGTGCTGGCCGCGTTCGTGGGGTTCGAGGTGATCTCGAAGGTGCCGAACACGCTGCACACGCCGCTGATGTCGGCGACGAACGCGATCCACGGGATCGTCTTGCTCGGCGGCCTGGTGGTGATCGGCCGCGCCGACGGGGTCCTCGACGACGTGATCCTCGTGATCGCGATCGCCTTCGGCACGATCAACATCGTCGGCGGCTTCCTCGTCACCGACCGGATGCTCGAGATGTTCAAGCGCAAGCCGGCGAAGGGCGAGGCGGGGAAGAGCGGCGAGCGCGAGCGCGCGGGGGTGGGAGCATGAGCGTTCCGAGCGCCTTCAGCCTCCAGGACCCGGATTTCATCCGCGCCTGCTACCTGGCGGCGTTCCCGCTCTTCATCCTCGGTCTGCGCTTCCTCAACCACCCGCGCACAGCCCGCCGCGGCAACGCCATCGCCGCCGTCGGCATGGCAATCGCGGTGGCGGCGACGCTGCTCGACCGCGAGGTCGGCGACTACGGTTTGATCGCGCTCGGCATCGCGCTCGGCACGGTGGTCGGGGTGCCGGCGGCGCGCGCCGTCAAGATGACCGCGATGCCGCAGATGGTGGCGCTCTTCAACGGTGTCGGTGGCGGCGCCGTGGCGCTCATCGCCTGGGCCGAGTTCCGCTACTACGGCGGCGACATGCCGCTCGACCAGATGATCCCGACGCTGTTCGCGGCGATCGTGGGCTCGGTGTCGTTCTGGGGCTCGAACATCGCCTTCGGCAAGCTCCAGGAGCTGATCCCCGGGCGCCCGATCATGTTGCCCGCGCAGCAGTTCGTGAACATCACGCTGCTCGTTGGGTCGGTGGTGTGCGCGGTCGTGATCGCCGCTGGTTCCGACTCCGAGGCGCTGTTCATCGCGATCCTCGTACTCGCCGCGCTGCTCGGGAACATGGTGGTGCTGCCGATCGGCGGCGCCGACATGCCGGTCGTGATCTCGATGCTCAACGCTCTCACCGGCCTCTCGGCCGCGTCGGCCGGTATCGCGCTCGACAACGTCGCGCTGATCGTCGCCGGCATCATCGTGGGCGCGTCGGGTTCGATCCTCACGAACCTGATGGCGCAGGCGATGAACCGCTCGATCGCCAACATCGTTGCCGGTGGTTTCGGCGGCGCGCCCGCCCGCGGCGCTGCCACGGCGGCCGCGGCCGAGGGCCGCACCGTCCGCCAGACCGACCCTGCCGACGCGGCGATCCAGCTGGCCTACGCGCGCCGCGTTGTCATCGCGCCCGGGTACGGAATGGCAGTGGCGCAAGCGCAGCACGCCGTTCGTGAGCTGATGGACGAGCTCGACAAGCGGGGTGTGGATGTCGACTTCGCTATCCACCCCGTCGCTGGACGGATGCCCGGGCACATGAACGTCCTGCTCGCCGAGGCCGACGTGCCGTACGACAAGCTCAAGGAGATGGACGAGATCAACCCCGAGTTCCCGCAGGTGGACGTGGTGCTCGTCCTCGGCGCCAACGACGTCACCAACCCGGCGGCGCGCGAGCAGCCGGACTCGCCGATCTACGGCATGCCGATCCTCGACGTCGACAAAGCGCAGCAGGTGATCGTCGTCAAGCGCTCGCTCAACCCGGGCTTCGCCGGCATCGACAACCCGCTCTTCTACAAGGAGAACTGCGCGCTGCTATTCGGCGACGCCAAGGAAGCGGTTTCGCAGATCGTCTCGGAGCTCCAGGCTCTGTAGCTGCCAGCGTGCGACGTAAGGCCGGGGTCGGCGCAGGTCAGCCGGCGATCTGGCTGCCGTAAGGGCCCTGGCGGCGCACGCACGCAGCTCCGCAGTGGGCGGCCACAGCGAGAGCTTCGGCGAGCTCGCGGCCGCTGCCGAGCGCCCAGGTGAGACCGGCGGCGAAACAGTCGCCGGCGCCGTAGGTGTCGGCGATCTCGTCGTCCGCGACCGCCTCGGCGCGCCACTCGAGGCGCTCGCCGCCGGCGAGCTCGGCGTAACCGCCGTCGCGCCCGAGCGTCGTGACGACGACGCGCGGCGGGGGCTCGAGCCATCCCGGCTCGTAGCGCTCGCCGCGATCGCGCCCGCTTCGCACCAGCACATCGACCGCGACACCGCTGCCGCGCAGAACGTCGAGTGCGCGCGCGGTGGCGACGAGCACCCGCCCCTGGCGAGCGCGCTCGAGGGCCGCGCGGTCGCCGGCGGCGAAGTAGACGGCCGCTCCCGCCAGGCGCTGCCACGGCAACGGTTCCGCTCCCGCCGGGCCGAGACGCGATCCGAGCACGGTGATCGTGCGCTCGCCACCTTGTTCCAGGAAGACCAGCGCCCGCCGCTGCGGCAGACGCTGCTCGCTCGCGAACACCGTCACGCCGAGCTC
>BEIR01000241.1 GCA_002898855.1 bacterium HR41 | reverse complement strand
TGGCGGGCGGCGAGGGGCGGGGAACTGCCGTCTTGAGCCCGGAGCGCTGGCGACTTTTCTTCGCGCGCCCTATCGAAGAACCCGCACTGAGCGCGCTCGTTCGCTGGCGCGACGATGCGCTCGGCGGCGCCGCGGTGCGCTTGCCAGCGGCCCGCGACCTGCACATCACCCTTGTCTTCCTCGGCGGTCGCGACCCGCAAGTCGTTCCCGAGCTGATGCGCGCAGCGCGCGCCGCTGTGTCGACGGCGCTGCCCGGGCCGCCGCTGCTGCGGGCGCTGCGTCTGCGCGCTCTGCCGCCGCGGCGGCCGCGTCTCTACGCGCTCGACCTATCCGACAAGGGCGGGCGCCTGACAGCGCTCCACGAAGCGCTCGCCTGTGAGCTCGTCGCAAGCGGGCTCTGGCAGCCCGAGGAGCGACCGTTTTGGCCCCACCTGACCGTCGCGCGCGTGCCGCGCGCGCAGCGCGGGCGGGCAAGCGCGCCGCCACCGCTGGCGCTTGCGGCACCGCCCACCGAGCCGATCGTCGGCGCGCGCCTCGTTCTGTATCGCTCGCACCTTGCCGGAGGTGGCGCTCGTTACGAGGCACTCGCAGAGGTTCCCTTCCCGCGCCGCGAGGGGGACGAAAGTACGTCCGGTGGCGCTCCTACCTTGTGAACCCGAGCCCACAGGAGATGCCGCCGATGGATAGAGACGAAGGGAAGATCGCGAAGGCACGCGAAGCCGCGCTGAAAAACGCTCTTGCGCAGATCGAGCGCCAGTTCGGGCAGGGCTCGATCATGCGCATGAACGAGGCTGCCAGCGTTCGTGTCGAAGCCATACCTACAGGAGCGCTGTCGCTCGACATCGCTCTCGGCGTGGGCGGTCTGCCGCGGGGCCGTATCGTCGAGATTTACGGACCGGAGTCGTCGGGCAAGACGACGCTCCTCTACCACGTGCTCGCCAACGCCCAGCGTGCAGGCGGCGTGTGCGCGTTCATCGACGCCGAGCACGCGATGGACGCCGCCTACGCCAAGCGGATCGGTGTGAACGTCGAGGATCTCCTCGTCTCGCAGCCCGACTACGGCGAGCAGGCGCTCGAGATCGCCGATCTGCTGGTGCGGTCGGGAGCGGTCGACGTGATCGCTATCGACTCCGTCGCCGCGCTCACGCCCAAGGCGGAACTCGAAGGGCAGATGGGCGACCAAACGGTCGGAATCCAGGCGCGAATGATGAGTCAGGCGATGCGCAAGCTGGCCGGCAACCTCAACCGCGCCAACACGCTCTGCATCTTCACCAACCAGCTACGCGAAAAGGTGGGCGTGATGTTCGGCTCGCCCGAGACGCAGCCGGGCGGGCGCGCGCTCAAGTTCTATGCCTCCCAGCGTCTCGACATCCGCCGCATCGAGACCCTCAAGGAGGGTGCCGAGGCGATCGGCAACCGTGTGCGCGTGAAGGTCGTCAAGAACAAGCTCGCGGCACCGTTCAAGCAGGCCGAGTTCGACATCGAGTACGGGCGCGGCATCTCGAGCGAGGGCTGTCTGCTCGATCTCGGCATCGAGCACGGGATCGTGCAGAAGTCGGGCTCGTTCTTCTCATACGGAGAAACCCGGCTCGGTCAGGGGCGCAACAATGCCAAAGCGTTCCTGCGCGAGCATCCCGAGATCGCGAGCGAGATCGAGCGCGCGATCCTCGACAAGGTCGGCCTCGACCTTGCCGGTCGCTCGCTACAGCTGGCCACCGGTCAGGAACCCGAGGGCGCTGCGGCCGTGGCCGCCGTCGCCGCCGACGAGGCACAGGCGGCGTAGCAGGTCTGCGGCAGGTGTGCACAGTGTTGTCGCGCGACCGCCGGGAAGTGGGCGGGCAGGGACATGTCGTGCCCGTCCCTTGGGAGGGCGGCGAGGTCGCTGATCGCTCCGCCGCGGCGCTCGCGCTGCCGCGCGAGGAGATGGCGCGCACGATGGAGCTCGCGCTGCGAGCGCTCGCCCGTCGTGATCACAGCGAGGCCGAGCTGCGCGCGCTGCTCGAGCGGCGTCGCTGTGCGCCCGCGGCGATCGAGGCCGTGGTGGCGCGCTTGCGCCGTGACGGCTACGTCGACGACCGCGCCTTCGCTCGACGTTTCGCTAGCGACAAGCGCGAGCTCGAGCGGCGGGGGACCGAGCGCATCGTGCGCGAACTGCGGCGGCGGGGGATCGCTGCCGACGTCGCCGCCGCCGCGGTAGCCGACATCGACGCGGCTGCGGAACTCGAGGCGGCGCGCCGGCTCGTAAGCGAGCGCTACGGCCCGCCGCGCGACGACGCTACGCGGCGACGCGCCTGGTCGTTTCTGGTGCGACGCGGCTACCCGTGCCAGATCGCCTACGATGCCGTGCGCAGCGCCGAGCGCGGGGCGCGAGGCGACGCCGCCTAGCGTTCGCACCGCTGCCGTCCGGACGGCCACAGGGGCGGCACGCGGCGAGCGGTTTCGCGTCTATCCTCGCGCGACGATGGCACGCCCGGTGCGCACCTTCCACCTCACGACCTTCGGCTGTCAGATGAACGAGCATGACTCGGAGCGCATCAAAGGGATGCTCCGCACGCTCGGCTACGAAGAGGCGCCGACTCGTGCCGAGGCTGACGTGATCCTGTTCAACACCTGCTCGATCCGGGAGTCTGCCGACCAGCGCTTCATTGGCCACCTTGGCGAGGCTAAGCGCCTCAAGGCGGAGCGACCCGACCGGATCGTCGCTGTCGGCGGCTGCTGGGCGCAGTCGATGCGCGAGCAGGTTTTCGAGCTGTTTCCGTTCGTCGACGTCGCATTCGGTCCTGGGCAGATCCACAAGCTTGGCGAGGTGCTGTTGCAGGACTCGCTCGAAGCGCAGGCCGGCTTCTTCGAGTTCGAGGACTTCGCCGCCCACCTGCCGGCAGCGCGCACACGCCCGTTCCAGGCGTGGGTGCAGATCTCGCAAGGCTGCAACTGCGTCTGCGCTTACTGCATCGTGCCGCAGACGCGCGGTCGCGAGGTCTCGCGGCCGCCCGACGAGATCGTCGCCGAGGTCGAGCGCCTCGCCGCCGACGGTGTGCGCGAGATCACGCTGCTCGGCCAGAACGTGTGCTCG
>BEIR01000240.1 GCA_002898855.1 bacterium HR41 | reverse complement strand
CGCCGGTCGCCTCGCCGCTGCGCTCGAGGCGCGCGAGCTCGCGCTCCGCCTGTTCGCGCACAGCGTCGGGCATCTGCGCTTCGGCGATCCGCCGCCGGTACTCCTCGACCACCGACGCGTCGTCCTCGCCCAGCTCGCGGCGGATCGACTCGAGCTGTTTGCGCAATACGTATTCGCGCTGCTGACGCTGGGCGCCGCGCTCGACCTCCTCGCGCAGGTCGCGCCTCACCTGCAGCTCGACGAGCAGCTTCCGCGCCAGCTCGACCGCGAGCTCGAGACGCTCAGCGACGTCGACCGTCTCGAGCAGCGCCAGGCGCTGCTCGAGCGTCAACTCGGGCGCCAGCCCGATCGTGTCGGCGAGCGCGCCTGGCTCCGAGACGCCCGCGACGAAGCGGCGGATGCGCCCGTCGTCGCCCACCAGCTCGAGGATCTCGTCGACCACCGCACGGTAGGTGGCGGCGAGCTTCTCGATCTGCGGGTCGTCAGCGGCTGCGCCATCGGGACGCGGCACGACCACGGCGCTCGCGGTCCTGCCCCCTTCGTCGTTCACCGAGAGGATCTCGGCGCGCTCGATGCCGCGCAAGACGAGGGCCTGGGCATGCGACGCGTGGCGCTCGTTCTCGGCGCCGCCGCGGTCGTCGAGCGCCCCGTCCGCGGCCGCGCCGTCCGCCCGTTCGTCTTTGTCCGCCGCGACTTCGTCGACAGGGAGCAGTGCGCGCCCCTCGACGCGCGCGAGCGTCCCGATCCGCCGCAGCTCGCCCCCGCGCCGGGGTACGAGCACGACGAGGCGGCTCTCGCCCGCGTCGGCGACGAGCGTGACCGTCATGCCTGGCAAGACGACCGCGTCGTCGAGCGCGACTAGCGGCAGCGTCTGCGGCCGCCGGGAGTCGCCCGCCTCCGCAGACGCAGTGCGATCGCGCCCGTCGTGCGATCGCACAGCGCCGTTCTCGCGCTCGTTCGCGCCGCCGCCGGTGTGTTCGTCGCGAATGTCGTTCCGTTCAGTCACTTACTTCGCGTAAGTAGGATACCGGCTGCCGCCCCCGATGTCCCAGACGCGGGTCCCGCCCAGATCGGGGTCCCGCCCGGGCGGGGGTCCCTCCGAGACCGGGGTCCCGCCGCCCGTCGTGCGATGCTCCCGCCGTGGCTAGCGGCGGCGACCTTTCGACCCCGGCACGTGACGCGGCGGCGCGCGCGGCGCTCGCGCTCGTGCCGCGCGGCGGTCTCGTGGCGCTCGGCTCGGGCCGGGCCGTGTGGCGCCTCTGCGAGCTGATCGCTGGCGAGCGCGCGCCCGCGGAGCGTCCCCGGGCCGTGGTGGCGTCGGAGCGCACGCGAGCGGTGTGCGAGAAGCTCGGTATCGCGGTCGCCGACCTCGACGGCCGCAAACGCCCGGCCCGCGCCTTCGACGGTGCCGACGAGGTCGACCCCAATCTGCGACTGCTCAAAGGGGCGGGCGGCGCGCTCCTGCGCGAACGGATCGCCGCGGCGGCCGCTGGCGAGCTGGTCGTGATGGTCGAGGAGGAGAAACTCGTCGGCCGCCTGGGCGAGCGCTTCCCCTTGCCGGTGGAGATAGTCCGGTTCGGGTGGCGCGCGACGCTCGCACGGCTCGCCACGCTTCTCGCCGAGCCGCGCCTGCGCTGCACAGAGGACGGAGAGCCGTTCGTGACCGACGAGGGTCACTTCCTCGTCGACGGGCGGATCCCGCCCACAGCCGACCTCGACGGCTTGGGACGGGCGCTGCGCGAGACACCGGGAGTGTGCGACCACGGGCTCTTTCTGAGCGAAGCGACGCTGGTCCTGGTCGGCGATGCCACCGGCAGCGTGCGTGAGCTGGGGCGGCAGCCGTTGCGGCGACGCGGTACCTGAGCCGTCCCTCGCAGCGAGCGGCGCACGGTACGCGCAGCGCTCAACCTCCCGGGCCGGCGGCAAGAGGGCCGACGGGCCGCTCGTCGCTGTCCGGTCGCACGAGCAGGCGCACCTCGCGCGCGAAAACAGCGGCCGCGGTGAGACTGACGGCGTCCCGCGTCGAAACCACGAGCGTGGCCAAGTGAGTGGCGCGGGCGCCGGCACCGTCGTCGCTCGCGCTCGCCGTCGACCGCTCGCCCAGCTCCCCGTCCCCTGCCGCAGCGGCAAGCGGCCGCAACGCGGCGAGCTCGGCGTTCTCGACGGCAACCTCGGTCCGTCCGCCGTCGACCCCGCCCTCGACCGAGACGAGCACGTCGACGCGCGCCCCCGCTGCGACAGAATCGAGCGCGCTGCCGCCCGCGACGGGCAGCTCGAGCAGGCGCTGCCCGGGTGCGAGCGAGCGGCCGCCGCGTGCGCTCTGCTGACTCGCGAACGCTGCGACGGTGACGGGGTCGCCGCGCAGCAGGGGGGCGCGCAGGCGCCTGCCGATGACGAGACGGGGGTCGCTGAAGGCGCTCGGCGGCGCGAAGCTGGCCGGCACGCCGACGACAGCGACATCGCTCGGGCGCAGCCGGCTGCCTGGTGGCAGATCGCGCACGGCGCGGACAAGCGGGAGGCGCGGCCCGGCGATCTCGTCGGCGGCGCGCGTCCGGCGCTCAACCTCGGCGACCGCGAACGCCGCCAGAACCACGCTCGCAACGAGGAAGGCCAGGCCGCGGCGCAGTCGCTGCTTTAGGGCGAGCGCACGCATGCGCGCGCTACCTCGCCGCGCCGGTGGCTGGCAGCGTCGCTGGCCGCTCCCTGGTCGTGTTCGGCCGGAGCGGCACTAGCGCACGAACCCGGAACTCGCCACCTTCGTCCCGAGCTGTCAGCGCCCCACCGACGCCACGCACAGCGTCCGCCGCGATGCGCAAACCGAGGCCACCACGCCGCCGCGGAGGGATGCGTGCGGTGGCGCCTCCCGCGCCGTCCGGAGCGACCGTGTTCGCGACCTCGACCGCTGCGAACGAACGCCCGCGGTCGGTCGGCGCGGGCGCGATCGCGATGCGCAGCGACCCGTGTCCGTGGCGCACCGCGTTATCGAGCAGATTCGCGAAGAGAGCTCCGAGCGTCGCTGGGTCGGCTGCGCTTTCCGCGCCCCGCGCGATCCACCGCAGCGCGACCTCGTCGTA
>BEIR01000239.1 GCA_002898855.1 bacterium HR41 | reverse complement strand
CTACGCCCAGGCGCTGGTTTCGACCCGGCTGCGCGCGTTCTACGGCCCGCTGATCGCGTTCCTTCCTCAGCTCGGGCTGGCGACGCTGCTCGTCGTCGGCGCGCAGGCGGTGCGGTCGGGGTCGGTGACGCTCGGTGAGTTCGTCGCCTTCTACGGATACGTCGTCGTGCTGAGCGGACCGATGCGCACGCTCGGTATGGCCCTCGGGATGGCACAGCGCGCGGTGGCTGCCGGCAACCGCGTGTTCGAGGTGCTCGATCGTCGCCCCGCGATCGTCGAACGGAGGCCGGCGCGCCCCCTACCGCGCGGGCATGGGCAGCTCGAGCTGCGCGACGTGTGGTTCGGCTACGACCCGACACGGCCGATCCTGCGCGGACTCTCGCTCACCGTCGAGCCGGGAAGCGTGCTTGGGATCGAGGGACCGACAGGCTGCGGCAAGAGCACGCTCGCCGCGCTCGTCGCCCGCCTATACGACGTCGATCGCGGGGCGGTGTTGCTGGACGGCGTCGACGTGCGCGAGCTGCGGCTCGCCGAGCTTCGTCGCGCGGTGTGTCTGGCGAGCGCCGACGCCCCGCTGCTGCCTTTGACTTTGCGTGCCAACGTCGCCTACGGCGACCCGGCGGCGAGCGACAGCGAAATCGTCGCCGCGCTCACCGCGGCCGGTGCAGAGGAGCTGCTGGAAGAGCTTCCCGAGGGGCTCGACACGCTGCTCGGCGAGCGCGGCCAGCGGCTCTCCGGCGGTCAACGCCAGCGCGTCGCGCTGGCGCGCGCGCTCCTCTTGCGCCCACGCGTGTTGATCCTCGACGATCCGGTGGCTAGCGTCGACGCGCGCACCGAGCGCCTTATCGCCGAGCGCATCGCGCCGATCGTTCGCCGCCAGACGACGCTGATCGTCGCCCACCGTCCCGCTCTCCTCGAGCTGGCGGACCGTGTGGTGGCGCTCGACGGCGGCAAGGTGCGCGACCGTCGAGCGGAACCCGAGCGGCGATCCAGCGCGGGCGCTTTTGGCGCGCACGGGAGGAGCACGGTCGATGCCTGACGCGCGCTCTCGCGACACCAGCGCCGAACTCCCGGAGCACCGCCTGCGCGCCCTGTGGGCTCTGCTTGCCGGGCAACGCGGTCGCGCGCTGGCCGCGGCGACCGCGATCGTCTGTGCGACCGCCGCGTCGCTCGCGCCGCCGTATCTGGCCGGCCGCGTCGTCGACGCGGCCGCACACCACCGCGGGAACAGCACGGTCGCCCTGTTGGCAGCGGCCTTCCTAGCCAGCAGCGCCCTTGTCTTCGCGACCAGCCGTGCCCAGACGCTGCTAGTCGGAATCGTCGGCCAAGCCGTGCTGCGCGACCTGCGCGTGCGCGCGTTCCGCCACCTGCTGCGACAGCCGCTGGCGTACCACCACCGTGTCGCCACGGGAACCTCGCTGTCGCGCCTCACCAACGATATTCAGGCGCTAGATCAGCTCCTCAGCGACGGCGCCGTGACGTTCGTCAGTGCGACGCTGACGCTCGTCGGCCTCGCCGTCGTGCTGTTCCTGCTTGACCCCACGCTCGCCGCGCTCGCATTCGGTTTCGCGCTGCCCGTCCTGGCTGCGGGTCTGTGGTTCCGTTCGGCCTCGCGCGCCGCTTACCGCATCACGCGCGAGCGGATCGCCGCGATCACCGCCTACATCCAGCAGACCCTCGCCGCAATTCGCACGAGCAAGCTCTTCGTCCAGGAGAAGCGGCACCTGCGCGAGCTTGCCGAGCTCGGCGAGAGCAACGTGGCGGCGAACATGCGCACGGTCCGCCTCAACGCCGCCTACTTCCCGGGCGTCGAGCTTCTGACGGGGCTGGCCACGGTGGTAGTCGTGGTGGTCGGCGGCCAGCGCGTGCTCGACGGTGCGACGTCGATCGGCACGCTGGCGGCGTTCGTGTTCTACCTCCAGAACTTCTTCGACCCCGTCCAGCAGCTTTCGCAGCTTCACACCACGTACCAAGCGGGCGTCGCCGGTCTCGACCGCGTGCTCGAACTTTTGCGGCGCGAACCCGAGCTCGACGACCCGCCACGTCGGCGCCCACTCCGCCGCGCCCGACCCGCGGTGCGCATCGTCGAGGCGAGCTACTCGTACGACGGTGCGCACCGGGTGCTGCACGGGGTTTCGCTCGATCTCGCGCCGGGACGCACCGTGGCCCTGGTCGGCCCGACCGGCGCGGGCAAAACGACGCTCGCACGTCTCGCCTGCCGGCTGATCGATCCCGACGACGGCGCCGTCCTCGTCGACGGCATCGACGCCCGCGACCTCGCCCAGGCCGAGCTGCGCCGGCGTGTGCTGCTGGTTCCGCAAGAGCCGTTCCTGTTTCCGGGCACGATCGCCGAGAACATCGCGCTCGGCGATGCGCGCGCCGCGCGCTCCGCCGTGGAGGACGCGGCGCGTGCGGTCGGCGTGCACGCGACGATCGAGCGTCTGCCGGCCGGTTACGACACCGACGTCGGCGAGGCCGGGCGTCGCCTGTCGGCGGGTGAAAGACAACTCGTGTGCCTTGCCCGCGCGGTGCTCGCGGACCCGGCGATCCTGATCCTCGACGAGGCGAGCTCGGCCGTCGACGCCGCCACGGAGGCGCACGTGCGTGGCGCGCTCGCACGGTTGAGCGCTGGGCGTGGAGTTCTGGTCATCGCCCACCGCTTGGCGGGCACGGTGCGCGCCGACGAGATCGCGGTGCTCGAACACGGGCGGGTCGTGGAGCGCGGCTCCCACCGGCAGCTGCTCGCCGCCGGCGGAGCCTACGCTCGCCTGTGGCGGGCATGGGTCGACGGGTCCAGCGACGGGGCTGCTGCGGCTAGACTCTGACGCGTTCCGCGCCGTGCGCGCGGCGGTGCCAGAGCGTGATCGCCGCGGGCCGGTGCAAGAGCGTTGGGGGATGGTGTAACGGCAGCACGACGGGTTCTGGCCCCGTTAGTCCAGGTTCGAATCCTGGTTCCCCAGCTGTAAGGCGCGGCCAGCTGCAATACGCGGCGCGCTGGCGTCCAGCCCGCGGCCAGCCGGACAGTCGTTTCGCAGTCCGCTAGAGCGCCGCCAGGTCGCTGGAAGGATCCGCGAGCC
>BEIR01000238.1 GCA_002898855.1 bacterium HR41 | reverse complement strand
ACGAGCCTCCACGCTGACGCGCGTGACCAGCGCAGCTACCGGCAAGAGAGCGTCGTCGAGCGGGTGTTCGTGCCGCCCGAAGAGCCACTGGTCGCCCAGCTGGGCGCCTTTCTCGAATGCGTGCGCGAGCGTCGCCCGCCCGAGGTCGATGTCGACGACGCCGTGCGCTGTCTCGAAGTGGTCGAGGCTCTTCGCCGCAGCGCCGGGCTGGTGCGCGGCGAGCGCGGCGAACGACCTGTCGCTGCAGCGGCGGGCGCGATGGCGGGGGTGGCTGCGTGAGACGGGTGCTCGTGACCGGTGTGGGCGGTCCCGCCGGCGTCAACTTCGTGCGCTCGCTGCGTGCCGCGGCAGACGACTACTACATCGTCGGCACCGACACCAACCGGCACCATCTCGAGTGGCCGGACGTCGACGCCGCCTACGTGGCACCCCGCTGCGACGATCCCGCCTACCCCGAGTTCTTGTGCGAGCTGGTGGCGCGCGAGGGGATCGAGTTCGTCCATCCCCAGCCCGATCCCGAGGTGCGAGCGGTGTCGGAGCTGCGCGACCGCATCCCCGCCCGCGTCTTTCTGCCCGACCGCGAGACCGTCCGCATCTGTCAGGACAAGCGCCGCTCGGGCGATCTGTGGCAGCGCGCCGGTGTCCACACCGCGCCCTCGCTCGCGGTGCGCGACCGTGCCGATCTCGAGCGAGCTGCCGAAACGCTCGGGCTGCCGTTCTGGCTGCGCGCAAGCGGCGGCGCCGGCGGGCTCGCGGCCACGCCGGTCGCCGCTGTCGAGGCGGGCTGGCACTGGTTGCGCTACTGGCAGCTCACGCGCCCCGGGCTCGAGTTCGTGGCGCAAGAGCTGCTCCCGGGCGCGAACTTCGCCTTCACTTCGCTTTGGCGCGACGGCGAGCTGGTCTGCGCACAGCTGCGGGAGCGGCTCGAGTACATCTACCCGCACCTCACGCCGTCCGGTGTGACGGGAACGCCCGCGGTCGCGGTGACGCGCGACCGTCCCGATGTCGAAGAGATCGCGCTGCGCGCGGTGCGCGCGATCGACCGGCGCGCCAACGGTGTCTTCTGCGTCGACCTCAAAGAGGACGCGGATGGTGTAGCGCGACCGACCGAGATCAACTGCGGCCGCTTTTTCACGACGAGCTACTTCTTCACCGCCGCTGGCCTCAACATCCCCGACCTCTACGTACGGTTGGGGTTCGGCGAGGGCCCGCGCCCGGGCGAGATCGGGCGGTTGCGGGAAGGGCTCTTGTGGATCCGCCACATCGACTGCCCGGCGGTGCTCGCCGACGAGCACGAGCTCGCGAGCACGGGGTACCCCGGCGCGCGCGTGGACGGGCTCGCAAGCCGTCTTAGTGCCGAGCGTGTGTCGCCCGCCGTCGACGGCGACACGGGTCCACCCGCCCGAGCGGCCGCACCGGTGGCAGGAGGTGCCGGGGCGTGACGCGTGCCGGAGGCGAGGGCTTGCCGGACGGCACCGAGCTGGTGGTGCTCGACCTCGACGGAACGCTCGCGCGGCTCGACGTCGACTGGGCCCAGCTGCGACAGCTCGCCAACGAGCGCGGCCGCGCGCTTCTGGGTGCGGCAGCACCGGTCGGCGTCCTCGCGACACTGCGCGCGCTCGCAGCCCGCGGTCACCGCGCGGTGGCGTGCGAGCTCGAAGCGGTCGTCGCCCAGCGCGAGCGCGCCGCCGCCGCGCGCTGCGCGCTGAACGCGGCTCTTTGTGCTTGGCTCGAGCGCGAAGCGGCGGGATTGCCGCTGGCCGTTCTGACGCTCAACGACGCTGCAGCGGCGCGGACCGCGCTCGCGCGCGCCGGACTCGAGGATCGCGTGGTGGCGGTCGTGGGCCGCGGCGACGCGCCGTCGAAACCCGACCCGACGGGGCTGTTTGCGATCGTCGACAGCGTCGGCTCGCGGCCGGAGCGTGCGCTACTGATCGGCGACTCCGAGGTCGATGCCGAGTGCGCGTTCGCTGCCGGCGCTCGCTTTCGCTGGGTCGACGAGATCGGCTGTGCTTGGACGTGCGGCGATCTGTTGCGTGCGTGAGCGATGAGCGCGGCTTTTCACCGAGCGGGGAGCGACGGCGGCGGCGAGCGCCCGGGACCGGGCGCGGGTGCAGGTGCAGGTGCAGGTGTGGGCGCGCTACCCAAGGTCAGCTGTTTGATCGTCACCTACTCCTTCGAGCGCTTCATCGTGCGCGCGATCGAGAGCGCCCTCGCTCAGGACTATCCGCGCGAGCTGCTTCAGATCGTCGTCGTCGACGACGGTTCGCCCGATCGCACCCCCGAGCTCGTGCGTCCCTACAGCGACCGTGTGCGCTACGTGCGCCAACCGAACCGCGGCTTGGTAGCCGCCTTCAATCGCGGCCTGCGCGAGATCGACGGCGACGTTTTGATGCTCCTGTCGGGCGACGACGAGTGGCCGCCGTCGCGTGTCCGGCTGCACGCCGAGTTCCTCTCCCGCCATCCCGAGGTCGGCCTCGTCTACGGCGACATGGAGGTGATCGATGCCGGCGGCGCGACGATCGAGTCGTCGTTCTGGCGGGCGACCGGGCACGTGCCGCAGAGCGGTGATGTGCTCGGCCGGCTGTTGCGCGGCAACTTCATCTCCGGCGGCGCGATGTCGGTGCGGATGAGCCTCGCCGACCGCTTCGCGCCGCTGCCCGCCGACTGCGCTTGGGAAGACTGGTGGATCGCGACGCGCGTCGCCGCTGTCGCCGCAGTCGACTACACGCCGCAGTGCGTCTACCGCTACCGCTGGCACGGCAACAACATGAATCTCGGTGCGCGCGGCCGCCGCTTCGCCGAGCTCCTGGTGCGCGAGCTGCCCTTCCGGCGCCGGCTCCTCGCAGAGGTCGAGCTCGAACGGTTGGCTGCCGAGGACGTTTACGCCGGCGCGGTCGCGCTCGTGCGTTCGCTGGCGGTGGCCAGCGAGCGCACGTCGACATCAGCGACCGAGCTTGCGCCCGTTACCGACGCCGACCGGGAGCGCGCCGGCGAGCGTCTCGAGCGCGCCCGCGCGGCGCTTGCCGCCGGCGCGTGGCTCGACGCGCTTGCCGACACGACGCGCGCGCTCGCTGCCGACCCGCACGACCCAAGCGCCGT
>BEIR01000237.1 GCA_002898855.1 bacterium HR41 | reverse complement strand
CTTCCCGCGCTGGCAGCGCTGCTCTTGGCGGCGCTCGCGAGCGGGCTCGCTGGCGCCCTCGTCGGCCTGCCGGCGTTGCGCATCCGCGGCATCTACCTGGCGCTCGTGACGCTGTCGGTGGCGCTCGTCGTGCCTCAGCTCGTCAAGCGGTTCGACGAGCTCACAGGCGGGGCGCAGGGCATGCAGGTCGCGCAGCCGGCGGCTCCCGCCTGGCTCGGGCTCGAAGATGACCAGTTCCTGCACCTGCTGTGTCTCGCCGTCGCCCTGCCGCTGTTCGCGCTCGCCGCCAACCTCGTGCGCGGCGGCGTCGGCCGGGCGCTCCTCGCCGTGCGCGAGAACGAGCTCGCGGCGGTCGCCATGGGAGTCGACGTCGCTCGCTACAAGACCGCGGCGTTCGCGCTCGGCGCCGCCTACGCCGGTGTCGGCGGGGCGCTGTTCACGTTCGTCAACGGGTTCGTCGCGCCCGAGTCGTTCACGCTCGCGCTGTCGTTCGGGTTCCTCGCCGCCGTCGTCGTCGGCGGTTTGGGAACGATCGCCGGCGCTGTGTTCGGCGCGCTTTTCCTCGAGTTCGTGCCCGTGTATGCGTCGGACGTCAACGAGGCGCTCGGCGGCGTCATCTACGGCGCTGTGCTGATCGCCTGCATGTACGTGCTGCCCGACGGGATCGCAGGTCTTGGACGACGGATCGGAAGCCGTCTGCGCGGCCGGCGTGCCACGGCTGGCAGCGACGCGGCCGCGCCCCAGGTGCAAACCAAACGAGAGGAGGAGTGAGGTGAAACGACCGAGACACATCCTCTACGCGCTCGTCGTGGCGCTCGTCGTCGCTCTGACGGCGGCCGCCTGCGGGCGCGAGGAGGAGACGTCGCCGGGCATCTCGGACAACGAGATCAAGATCGGCGGCAGCTACCCGTTCAGCGGACCGGCCTCGGCCTATCGCACGATCGCCGACGGCGTCCGCGCCTACTTCGCGAAGGTCAACGCCGAAGGCGGTGTCGACGGTCGCCGGATCCGCTTCATCACCTACGACGACGCCTACGAGCCGCAGCGGGCGCTGCAGAACGCGCGGCGGCTGATCGAGCGCGACCGCGTGTTCGCGCTCTTCAACACGCTCGGCACCGCCAACAACGTCGCGATCTGGGACTACACAAACCGCGAGAAGGTGCCGCAGCTGTTCGTCGCCACCGGGGCCTCGATCTTCGGGGCCGATCCCGACAAGCACCCCTACACGATGGGCTGGCAGCCCGACTACGTGACCGAGTCGCAGGCGTACGCCGAGTACCTGAAGCGCACCAAGCCGCGTGCGCGGGTCGCCGTTCTCTACCAGAACGACGAGTTCGGTAAGAACCTGCTCGGCGGTTTCGAGCGGGCGATCCGCGGCTCCGGCATCCGCATCGTGGCGCGTGAAAGCTACGAGGTCACCGACCCGTCGATCGCCACGCAGATGCGGCGGTTGGCGACGTCGGGTGCCGACACCTTCCTCGACATCACGACGCCACGCTTCTCGGCCCAGGCGATCGTCGGGGTGGCGCGGTCGGGTTGGCGGCCGCTCCACATTCTCAACAGCGTCGGTGCCTCGAAGCGGCTGGTCTTCAAGCCCGTCGGCTTGAAGCCGGCTACGGGCATCGTCTCGGCCGCCTATTTCAAGGATCCCGAGGATCCGCAGTGGGCGAACGACGCGGCGATGCGTGAGTACAAGGCAGCGATGAGGCGCTACGCCCCGCGCACCGACCCGAACGACACGTTCGCCACCTACGGCTGGGCGGTTGCACAGACGCTCGTCGAGACGCTCAAGAAGATGGAGGACCCGAACCGCGACTCGCTTATGGACGCGGCGCGGAGCCTCGATCTCGAGATCCCGATCCTGCTGCCGGGAGTTCGCGTCAAGACCAGCGAAAGCGACTACTACCCGATCGAGACCGTCCAGCTGATGCGTTTCGACGGCCAGCGCTGGCGGTTGCTCGATCTGCGCTACACGGCGCGGCGCTAGCTGCTCGATCCACGCCTGTGGGGGCGAGCGCTCGGGGCCGGCGCGGGACGCGTCGGCCCCGAGCCGCGCCCGCGGCTAGCGCGAGTGCCAGCGGGCCATGGCCCGTTCGAAGCGCTCATCGCTAAGCGCGGGATGGGGCAGCGGCCGCTCCTCGCCTTCGGTCGCGCGGGGGCGTAGGCCGCGTAAGAGCAGCGGCACGTAGCGCCGCCACAGCTCAGGATCTTCGTCGCCGGCGAAGTCGGCGACCGCGCCGAGCATCAGGTGCAGCATCACGAGATCGCTCGGCTCGACATCGCCGCGCAGCACGCCGGCACGCTGCGCGCGCGTGACGATCGCGCGCACGAGCGGCGCGAGCCGCTCGCGCGCCGCTGTGATCCGTTCGCCACCGCGGCTCGTGCAGAGCAGAACCTCTTTCAGCGCGCGGTCGCGCGCCTGCATCTCGAACCCTTCGACCACGAACGTGACGATGCCGTGCCACGGGTCGTCCTCGGCCAGTGCCTTCTCGGCCAGCGCGACCATCTCGGCGATCCGCTTGTCGAGGATCGCGTCGATCAGCTGTTCCTTGCCGCCGAAGTGGCGGTAGACCGTTCCCACCCCGACCTTCGCGCGGCGCGCGATCTCTTCCACCGGCACGTCGAGGCCGTGGTCGGCGAAAGCCTCGGCGGCGGCCTCGATCAGCGCCTCGCGGTTGCGGGCGGCGTCGGCACGGAGCGTGAGCTTGGTCACGCTACGAAGGTTACAAACCGGAATTAGCGATTCCAATCGGAACTAGTGCTTCCGGTTTTGCTAACCTCCGCCCCGTCCCTGCAGCTCCTTCTCCCTCACCCCCAGCAGTCGGTCACTGGCGCAGTGCAAAAGGAGGTCAAGTTGAGCGAGCTTTCCGTGAACGGGCGCGGCGAGGCGCCCGTAGCGGGCGCCAGCAGCGCGCAAGCGAGCGGCCAGCACGCAGACGGCTGGCACGACACGCCCGACCACGTCGACCGCCGCTTGCTGGCGCTTGCCTCGGTGGTCGTGGTGGGCGCGTTCATGTCGATCCTCGACACGACGATCGTCAACGTTGCGATCCGCACACTCGCCGAGGAGTTCTCGTCGCCGCTGACGACGATCCAGTGGGTCGC
>BEIR01000236.1 GCA_002898855.1 bacterium HR41 | reverse complement strand
CCGTGACAACGTCGCTGGCTGCCGCGCGCACTCCTTGTCGCCACAGCTTGCGCACGTACTCTTCGGGTGACCGGCGCGGGTCGTTGGTCGCGAAGACCACTCGCCGTCCGTGCTCGCGCAACGCGGCTACCGCGTCGGACGAGCCGGCGATCGGTTCCTCGCCGACCCACATACAACCGTCGAGGTCGACGATGAAGCCGTCGTAGCGGGCCGCGAATTCGCTCAGAGCCCATGCCACAGCCGCCGCAGCGTAGCGTCCGTTCCGTGTCCACGCTCAGGCACGCTGCGAGCTGGGCTGCGAGCGGGCGATGGGCACTCGCTAGCGACGAGCATGCTGCATGCCCGCCCCGGACGACGCCCGGTCAGCCGTGGCTACCCTTGGAGCGATGAGCTCACCACGTGCCCGTGAAGCGGCGTCCGGACCGGGCGCACAGCTGGCAGCGCCCGTCTTCGACACCGACGAGCGCTCGTTCGACCGCGACGTTATCGAGCGGTCGCACCAGGTACCGGTGATCGTTGACTTCTGGGCCGGCTGGTGCGCGCCGTGCCGCATGCTCGCGCCGGTACTCGAGCGAGCGGTCGAGGCACGTGGTGGCGAGGTTCTGTTGGCGAAAGTCGATGTCGACGCGAATCCAGGGCTCGCCGCGCGTTACGGCGTCCGTGGCATTCCCGCCGTGAAGGCGTTCCGCGACGGCGGTGTGGTCGCCGAGTTCACGGGGGCGCAGCCACCGGCCGCGGTCGACGCGTTTCTCGCTCGCGTCGTCCCCTCCCGCGCCGAGCGCTTGGCGAGCGAGGGCGCGCGAACCCGCGACGAAGCGAAGCTACGCGAAGCGCTGGCGCTCGACCCGCGCAACCGCGAGGCGCGCGTCGCGCTAGCGCGGCTCGTGCTCGAGCGCGGCGAGCTGGCGGAGGCAGCCGCGCTTTTGGAGGAAGTGGCGGGCGACTTCGTCGCCGACGGTTTGCGCGCGCGCGTCGCCCTGCTCGAGGCCGGTGGACCGGATCTGTCACGCCTGGCGCGCGCCTTCGAGCTTGCCGACCGCGGCGCCTATCGCGAGAGCCTCGAGCTGCTCGAGGCCGAGCTAGCGGGAGAGAGTGACCGCGAGCGCCGCGACCTCTTGCGCCGCGTGATGGTCGGCATCTTCGCCGAGCTCGGGCAGGGAGATCCGCTCGCGACCGAGTTCCGGCGGCGTTTGGCGGCCCTCGTCAGCTGAGCGGCGCCGCCGTCAGCGGCCGCTGGCTTTTCGCGCCCGCTCGCGCAAACGCGCGAGCTGTTCCCCCTGGCGCTCGCGCGCCCGGCGCTGGCGCCGCCGGCCGACAAGGGCGAGCGCCGCGATCGCCGCTGCGACAAGCAGCCCGCCGAGCAACACCGACCCCACAAAGCCGATACCGCCGAACGGCAGCGCTACAAGCTCGGCGAGCCCGACTCCCGCGCCTAGCAGCAGCGCGATCACCACGAGGAACAGCGCCACGGCGCGAACGCGTGCAAGCGCGCCCGATCCTGGCGGCGGCACCAGCAGGCTGACGAGACGAAGCACGAAGAGCTGCCGACGCGACGGGGGCTCCTGGCCGAGCTTCTGGACAGCTTCGGCGAGCTCATCGGGACGGCGCTCGGCGAGTGCGAGCGACGCTTTCATCATCTGCCTGAGCGCCGGCCGCTCGTGCGGATGGGCACCTGCCAGCGCCTCGTTGAAGTAGCGGCGCGCCGTTTTCGCGTCATAGCGCTCGGCGGCACGCGCCCCCAGAATCGCGCGTGCAGCGACACGGTGGCGTTGCTCGCGCAGCAGCTCCTCGTCAGAGCGAGACTCGAGCTCCGGTATCGCTTGTAGCGCACCGACACGCAGCTGACGTTTTACCTGTCGCTGCTTCGCCATCGTCGCCTCTCGGTCAGTGCTCGGTCAGTGCGCTAGCTCGGCCGCGAGCGTGATCTCGACCGCTTTCAGTGCCTGCGAGAGCGGGCAGCCATCCTTGGCCTGTTGCGCCAACTCCTTGAACTTCTGTTCGTCGATGCCCGGAACGGTTGCGCGGGCCTCGAGCTCGATGCGCGTGATGCGGAAACCCTCTTCGCCGCGCTCGAGCTTCACGCGCGCCTCGGTGTCGACGCTCTCGGCGGTGAAGCCGTTGCGCTCGAGGGTGGCGTTCAGGGCCATTGCGAAGCAGCCCGCGTGAGCGGCAGCGAGCAGCTCCTCGGGGTTGGTGCCTGTTCCTTCCTCGAAACGCGATGTGAAGGAGTAGGCACCCTCGAACACGCCGCTACCGAGCCGAACGCGACCGTTCCCCTCGCGCAGCGTTCCTTCCCATCGCGCGCTCGCTGTACGCACTGGCATCGTCGCTCGTACCTCCAAAGATCGTTCGTCCCGGCAGCGAACTCTACGCGCTGGCCGCCGGCTCGCGCCCGCGCTACCGTTTGGCTGTGCGGCCAAACGCAGGCTCGGATACTTGTCTGCCACCGGGGCCGCGCCTGCCCGCCCAACTGCAGTTCGCCGAGTGGGTGGTGCGGCCGTGGAGGGTGCTCGATCGCAACCATCGCCGCTATGGCGATGTTTTCACGCTCCGCCTCGGGCCGCGTATCGGAACGTTCGTGCCTGTCGCCGATCCGAAGCTGATCGAACAGATCTTCCGCGGCGACCCGCGCACGTTCCACGCCGGCGAGGGAAACCGCGTGCTGCGCCCGTTGCTCGGGCCGCGCTCGCTTCTGTTGCTCGACGAGGACGAGCACCTGCGCGAGCGGCGCCTGCTTCTGCCGCCGTTCCACGGGCGTGCGCTTGCGTCGTTCCGCGAGCTGATCGCCGACGTCAGCGAGCGCCATCTCGCGCGCTGGCCGAGCGGCACGGTGGTGAAGGTGCGTCCGCTCGCCCAGGCGTTGACACTCGAGGTGATCGCGCGCGCCGTTTTCGGTGTCAGCGGCAGCGACGCTGTCGAACGTGCCTGTCGGCTGCTCGGGCGTGCGCTCGCTTGGGCATCGGAGCGGCGCCGTCTGTTCGCGTTCGCCCTGCTCGGTCCCGACCGCATGGAACGCAGCGGGATGCTGCGCAGCGCGCTCGCTCCGGTCGAGGAGCTGATTCGCAACGAGGTGGCGCGCGCCCGCCGCGACGAACGCCTCGAAGAGCG
>BEIR01000235.1 GCA_002898855.1 bacterium HR41 | reverse complement strand
CCTCGCCGCGGTCTGCTTCCCGCGCCGTGGCGAGACCGCTCGGCGCGTTCTCTTCTGCGAACGTCGCGTCGTTCATTGAAACCATGCCGACCACGAGGAGGCGTACAACCGCGCGGGTCGCGCCCCCTCGCAGTACCCGAACAATCGCAGCGCCCACAAGTCGCGCCTGCCGGCTCGACGCGACCGTGCGAGCGCCCGATCGGTGATGCTACCCGACCGCCGGTGAGAGTCTGTGTCGTCTACGACTGCCTGTTCCCGCTGACGGTCGGCGGCGCCGAGCGCTGGTACCGCAACCTCGCCGAGCGGCTGGCACGCGAGGGCCACGAGGTGACGTACCTGACCCGCCGCCAGTGGCCGCGCTCGCGCCCCCCAACCGTGCCTGGCGTCAGGATCGTCGCGGTATCGCCGCCGGGCGACCTCTACACGCGCAGCGGCCGGCGACGGATCCTGCCACCCCTGCTGTTCGGCATCGGTGTTCTCTGGCACCTGTTGCTGCACGGACGCCGCTACGACGTCGTCCACACGGCGTCGTTCCCGTACTTCAGTGTGCTGGCAGCAGCAGCAGCGCGCGCCCGCGGCCGCTACCGCCTCGTCGTCGACTGGCACGAGGTCTGGTCGCGCGAATACTGGCACTCCTACCTCGGCCCGCTCGGCGCGGTCGGCTGGGCGGTGCAGCGCCTTTGCGCACGCGTCGACCACGAGAGCTTCTGTTTCTCCCGACTGCACGCCGAGCGGCTGCGCACGATCGCTCCCCGCACCCGGCCGCTTGTGCTGCGCGGCGAGTATGCCGGCCCGACCGAGCCGCGTAGCCCTAAACCCGCCGAACCGGTCGTCGTCTTCGCCGGGCGCCACATTCCCGAAAAACGTGTGCCGCTCCTCGTCGAAGCGTTCGCGATCGTCGCACGCCACGACCGCGAGCTGCGCCTCGAGATTCTCGGCGACGGTCCCGAGCGCGGGCGCGTGGAAGAGGCCGTCGAGCGTCACGACCTGCGCGGTCGCGTAGAGCTGCCGGGGTTCGTCGCCCCGCAAGAGGTCGACCAGCGTCTCGGGCGGGCGCTGTGCATGGTCTTGCCTTCGATGCGCGAGGGCTACGGGATGGTGGTGGTGGAAGCCGCGTCGCGCGGCGTTCCGAGCATCGTCGTGCGTGCACCCGACAACGCTGCCGTCGAGCTCGTCAAGAACGGCGAGAACGGCTTCGTGTGCGCGAGCGACGACCCCGAGGAGCTAGCGCGAGCGATCCTGCGCGTCCGCGACGCCGGCGACGAACTGCGAGAGCGGACCGCCGCCTGGTTCCGCCGCAACGCCGAGAAGCTCTCGCTCGAAAGCTCGCTGCGCCGCGTCGCCGCGAGCTACGCCCGGCAGGGCGAGCCCGCAACCGCCAGCGCCTGCCGGTAGACGGCCACCGTACCCTCTGCACAAGCCTCCCAAGTGAACCGGCGTGCACGCTCGCGACCTTGGCTGCGCAGCCGGGCGGCAAGGTTCTCGTCGGCAAGCAAGCGTTCGAGCGCGGCTGCGATCGAGCGCGGACTGAGCGGATCGAAGTACAGCGCCGCGTCACCCGCGACTTCCGGCAAGCTTGCGCGGTCGGACGTCGCGACCGGCACGCCGCGCGCCATCGCCTCGAGGACCGGCAAGCCGAAGCCCTCGTAGAGCGACGGGAACACGAAGCAGCTGGCGCGCGCGTAGAGCGCGTCGAGCTCGCGGTCGGCCACCCAGCCCAGCAAGCACACCTCGCCCTCGATGGCGAGGGAGCGGGCGAGCGCACGGAGCTCGGACTCGTAAGGAGTGGGATAACCGGGGAGCACGAGCAGCGGACGGCGGTGCGGCGGAATGAGCGCCACGGCGCGGATCAAGCGCGCGAGGTTCTTGTGCGGCCGCTTCGCCGACGCTGTCAAGACCAGCGAGCGTGGCCGGGCTGCGAGCCGCTCGGCGACCGGTCGTGGCAGGTCGCCCGCTGCTGTGCGCGCATCGACGCTGCGTCCGAGTCCCTCGTGCACCACCGCGACGCGCCCGCGCGGCACGCGCAAAAACCGCACCAGCTCGTCCGCCACGAACGCGCTCGGCGTGATCACGCGCTAGGCGCGGTGGGCGGCGAGCGGCACGAGCACAGCCATGCCGGCGGCGCGGACCCCGAAGTGCGTGCGCGGATGGCGCAGGAAGGCGAGGTCGTGGACCGTCACGACACGCGCGACGTGTCCCGCCACCGCGGCCGTCGAAGCGAGGAAGTGAACGACGTCGGCACCGGCGCGCGCGACGGCGCGCGGAACAGCGACCTGGTCGGCCAACACCCAATCCAGACGCCTCTTCGGGTCGCCGGCCACCCAGACGCAACGCCCGAGCTCCACCAGGCTGTCGCCGCGAAGCCGGCGTGAAGCGACAACCACCAGCTCGACGTCGTCGCGGCGCGCCAGCGCACGAGCCAACTCGCGGGCGTACGTCTCGAGACCGCCCATCGCGCCCGGCTCTAGGAAAGCCAGATCGAGCGCGACGCGGAGACGCCGACCCGACCCCGACGCGGATCGCGCGGTCGCCGAGCGGCGGCTGACGCTGCCCGCGTGGCTCACGTCGTGACTGCCCGCAGCCGCCTGACCGCGGCCCCGAGCACACCGATCTTCTCGTCCACTACCTCCCACGGCACGGCTGCCGCGGGAGCGTCCCCGCCGGCCCGCCAGCCGCGCACACGTCCACGCACCGCCGCTGGACCGTTGCCGAGAAGGAACTCGCCCGCGACGACCGCCGCCTCCCAAGCGAGCACCGCCGCAGCACGCCCGAGCCCCTGCGCCAGCAAGCTGTACTTGCGGACCATGTAGGCGCGGGCGAAGCCGGCGATCGACACCTGGTTCGACGAACGGTGCCCGAACGTGGCGGCGCGGAAATGGGTGGCGACCGCGCGGCGTGCACCTGCCGCTCGCCACCCCGCTCCCCGCAGCCGCAGCGCGAGATCGACGTCCTCCATGTAGCCGAAAATGCGTTCGTCGAACCCGCCGACCGCTTCGTACGCCGAGCGCCTGTAGGCAGCGGCACCCCCACTGGGGCCCAGCAGACCGTCCTCGTCGAGCGCGTCCGGAGGCAAGCGGAGACCCTCGAAGCGGTTGAAGGCGGCGAGGGTGCGATCGAC
>BEIR01000234.1 GCA_002898855.1 bacterium HR41 | reverse complement strand
GCCCTCACTGAGGCGGTCGAATTCAAGAAGATCTACAACCTCGACGTCGTCGAGATCCCCACACACCGGCCGATGATCCGCGTCGATCACGACGACCGGATCTACAAAACCAAGGAAGGGAAGTGGAAGGCCGTGCTGCGCGAGATCGAAGAGCGCCACCGCAAGGGCCAGCCGGTGCTCGTGGGCACGATCTCGGTCGAGGTGTCGGAGATGCTCTCCAACCGCCTCAAGAAGCTCGGGATCCCGCACGTCGTGCTCAACGCGAAGCCCGAGCACGCGGCGCGCGAGGCCGACATCATCGCCGAGGCCGGGCGGCCCGGCGCGGTGACGATCGCCACCAACATGGCCGGCCGCGGCGTCGACATCAAGCTTGGCGGCAACGAAGAGCACCTCACGACCAAAGAGCTACAGAAGCGTGGCCTCGAGCCCGGCACGCCCGAATGGGAGAAGGCTTGGGAGGAGGTCTACCCGCGCATCCGCGAACAGGTCGAGCGCGACCGCGAGCGTGTGAAGGAGCTCGGCGGGCTCTTCATCCTCGGCACCGAGCGGCACGAGGCGCGGCGGATCGACAACCAGCTGCGCGGCCGCGCCGGACGCCAGGGCGATCCCGGTGAGTCGCGCTTCTACCTCTCGGCCGAGGACGACCTCGTGCGCCTGTTTGCCGGCGACCGTATCTACAAGATCCTCGACCGCCTCGGTCCCGTCGACGAGCAGGGCGAAGAGCAGCCGATCGAAGCGCGGATCCTCTCCAAACAGATCGAGAACGCACAGCGCAAGGTCGAGGAGCAGAACTTCCTGATCCGCAAGCGCGTGCTCGAGTACGACGACGTGATGAACCAGCAGCGCGAGGTGATCTACGAGTACCGTGACCGGATCCTCGAGGGCGAGGATCTCTCGGAGACGGTGCGCGAGCAGCTCGCCGACGTCGTCGAACGGATCGCGCGCGAGTATCTGGCTTCGGACATTCCCGAGGAGTGGGATATCGAGGCGCTGTTCGACCGGCTCGTCGACATCTACCCGTGCGGCTACAGCGCCGAGGATGTCGACCTTGCTCGGGAGGACCGCGAGAGCCTGATCGCCAAGCTGCGCGAGGATGTCGTCGAGGCGTACGAAGAGCGCGAGAAGGAGCTCGGCTCTGAGCTGTTGCGGGCGCTCGAGCGCTTCCTGCTCTTGCAGATCATCGACGAGCGCTGGCGGGAGCACCTGCACGACATGGACTATCTGCGCGAGGGCATCCACCTCCGCGGCTTCGCCCAGATCGACCCCCTGGTCGCCTACAAGAACGAGGCCTTCGAAATGTTCGGGCAGCTGATGAATTCGATCTGGGACGAGTTCGCTCGGCAGATCTTTAACGTTGAAGTTGAGGTTCAGCCCGAGCAGCCGCAGGGGCCGGTGTGGCGCACCGGTGCGAACACGACGTCGACCGCTGGGCGGCTGCAGTACAGCGGTGGCCACGCCGCCCAGGGGCGCGCCGCGATCGCCCAGGCTGCCGCTGGCGCGGGCGGCGAGGCGCTTGCGCTTGACGAGGAGCGACCGCTCGAGGCCCCCGTCGTCGAGACGCGCCGCGTCGACGAGCGCGAGAAAATCGGCCGCAACGACCCCTGCTGGTGCGGCTCGGGCAAGAAGTTCAAGAAGTGTCACGGCCGCAGCGTGTGAGCGGCGAATTCGAGCGCTAACCGATGTCCCGCGACGTTCCTGCGCTCCAAGATCTCCGCGACCAGCTGAAGCTGCTCGCGGACTCTCTTTGACAGGGAAGGTCTCGAACGGCGGGCCGCCGAGCTTGAGAGGCAGCTGCAAGACCCGGACTTTTGGTCCGACCAGGGGCGAGCCGCGCGCGTGTCGGCCGAGCACGCCTGCTTGCGCCACAAGCTCGACGAGCTCGACGAGCTCGAGCGCGAGCTCGAGGACCTCGTCGAGCTCGAACAGCTTGGCGCCGACGATCCCGAGCTTGGGCGCGAGTTAGCCGATCAGCGCGCACGCCTCGCGCAGCGGCTTGCGCGCCTCAGCGAAGAGCGGCTCTTCTCGGGCAAATACGACCGCGGTGACGCGGTCGTCACGGTCAACGCCGGCGCCGGCGGAACGGACGCCCAGGACTGGGCCGAGATGGTCCTGCGCATGCTCGTGCGCTGGGCGGAGCGGCGCGGTTTCCAGGCCGAGCTCGTGGACCTCTCGCCCGGCGAAGAGGCGGGTATCAAGTCGGCGACAGTCATCGTCCGCGGCGAGAACGCCTATGGCTTGGCCTCGGCCGAACGCGGTGTTCACCGGCTCGTGCGGATCTCGCCGTTCGACTCGCAGAAGCGCCGCCACACTGCCTTCGCAGGCGTCGACGTAGCCCCGCTCGTCGAGGAGGTGACCGACATCGAGATCGACCCCGACGATCTGCAGATCGACACCTACCGGGCGTCGGGAGCGGGCGGCCAGCACGTCAACAAGACCGACTCGGCGGTGCGCATCACCCACAAGCCGACCGGCATCGTCGTCCAGTGCCAGAACGAACGCTCCCAGTCGGCGAACAAGGAGACCGCGCTGCGGATCCTGCGCGCGCGGCTGCTCGAGCTAGAGGAGCAGCGCCGCCAGGAAGAGATTCGGCGCGAGCGGGGAGACGCGCAGGACGTCAACTTCGGTTCGCAGATCCGCTCCTACGTGTTGCACCCATACCGGATGGTGAAAGACCACCGCACGGGAGTCGAGATCGGCGACGTCGATCGTGTCCTCGACGGCGACCTCGACGAGCTGATCGCCGCCGAACTCGCTCGTCGCGCCGGCGAGCGCGGAGCGGTCGCTGCGGGCAGCTGACCTTCGCCACGAGGCCCTCTCGTCGGGGCTTGTAGGCCCGCGGCTGCGGGGTTCTTCCGGTGAGCGCCGGTGAGCGCCAACCGTCGTGGGCGAGCTTGGGCCGGCTTTGCGCAGCCGTTGCTGGCGGCGCTCACGCCGGCAGAGCGCGTCCGACGACGAGCGGGGCGACGATCGGAAGCGCCTTGGGGATGCGGTCGTGCTCGATCTCGGCGATACGGAAACCGGCCTGCTCTATCGCGGTCGCGGTAGCCCGGTTCAGATGGCATCCGCGCCCCACCCGCCGCCACAGCCCGGCCAGGCGATCCTGCCAGCGTGCGAGCCCCGGATCGTCGGCGCG